>NZ_JAQXUZ010000024.1:0-73318 GCF_029224645.1 Mogibacterium kristiansenii | reverse complement strand
TTCTTCTTTTATGTATCAAGGAGGACAAAAATGACAAAGGATAACAATTATAGTGTCGAACCTGTATGGGATGAGAATGATGATTTAGCAGAGATGATGGATGCTGTACTTAGAGCTCCAGGATTGAGAAATGCCTACCTTCCCAATCCGGATTGCAGCTGGGCAATGTTTATCGGAGATAAAGATATGGAAGAAGGCATCAATTCCCTGCCCCCTTTAGAGCAGGAGATTCTTAAGCTGTTTTTTCTTGAAGGACTGCCGCTTATGGATATTGCTTCGAGACTGGATATTTCAACAGGGCTTGTACACGGTCACATCAAATCCATGAAAGTGAGATTGAGATGCTATGTATAAGGAAAGACCGTACAAGGTGCGGCAAGGTGAAATCTACTATGTGGATTTCCCGGAAAGCCGCGGCAGCGTACAGAAAGGTATACGCCCGGTAATAATTATACAGAACAACAGGCTTAACAGAAATTCAACCACATTTGTATGTGCTCTGATAACCAGTCAGATAAAAAGACTGGATCTTCATGAGCATGTACTTTTGCCGGAGATGAAGGGTCTTCCCAAAAGGTCGATGGTTATGGCAGAGCAGCAGGCAACTGTTGCTCTTGAGCAGCTGATAGACTACCGGGGCAGGGTTGACTGGGAGATATTCAAAAAGATTAACAGTGCAGTACGCATCTGCGAGAAGACAAAGAAAGAACAGTACTAATATGTAAATTCGCATAATCACCGAAAATGCAGGTTTAACAGAAAAGGCCATGTGGGATATTCTATCTGTATCACATGGCCATGTGAGGTTTGCAGTAGACGTAACCTCATATAACTGCAAGGTGAAAAACGAACAGACTGCGGATGTGGCTGTTACGGAAATTCCCAAAAACAACCCTGTAAGCCTGATGCGTCAGAAGGGCGATAAGGAAACAGGAAAGGCTGAGCCCCAGGGCGGAGCGACGCTGGAAGGCGCAGTATATGAGATTAAATACTTTAAGCACAAGGACGGCAGTACTTCCCTTGACAGAACCTGGAGAGTGGTTACTGATGATGAAGGAAAGGCAAACCTTTCAGAAGAATATCTTGATAAGAGCTTTGAAAACTCCAAGTTTTATCTGGACAGCAAAGGCAGCATCTGTCTGCCTCTCGGCACAGTGACAATCCAGGAAGTAAAGGCACCTGAAGGATATCTTCTCAACGACAAAATCTACACTGATGAGATTGCAGAAGGAAATGAAACAGTTGAAACTGTAAGCACATTCAATGCTCCTGTTATCGGTTCGAATGAAGAGGTGGCTGAGCAGGTTAAGCGCGGAGACATCCAGTTTGTGAAAGTAAAGGATGGGGTAATGAGCAGGCTCCCGAATGTCCAGTTTAGAATCACATCAAAGACCACAGGTGAAAGTCACGTTGTATGCACAGACGATAACGGAATGATTGACACTTCTGCCGGCTTTAACTCACATAAGAATGACACTAACGGAGGAACAGCTGAAAGCGGAATCTGGTTTGGTGAGATGGATGCAATAGTTGATGAAAAAGGTGCCCTTATCTATGACTTCTACTACCTTAACGAGCTTAGAGGTGAATCAAACGAAGGCCTTAAGCTTGCAAAGGACATAGAGTTCAGAGTTTACAGAGACAAGGCAGTAATAAACCTTGGAACAGTAACTGACGATGTGGTAAGCATCGGTACCACTGCAAAGGACAGTGACACTGAAAATCACATCTCCCTTGCAGATAACAAGGTTACAATCATCGATACAGTTAAATACAAGAACTTCACTCCCGGCAAAGCATGCAGACTCGTTGGAACCCTCATGGATAAGGAAACAGGAGAGCCGGTAATGGTAAGCGGTAAGCCGGTAACCTCGGAAAAGGAGTTTACTGTAGGAGATGAAGACGGAACAGTAGATGTTATCTTCACCTTTGACGGAAGCAGCCTTTCAGGAACCGATGTAGTTGTATTTGAAAAGACATACGACATCGAAACCGATACTGAAATCACAAGCCATGAAGACATCAATGACGAAGGACAGACGGTATCTATCCCTAAGATTGGTACAAAGGCAGCAGCAGCTGATGGCAAAACCAATGTGATTAAGCCTGAAAAGAATCAGAAGATCGTTGATACAGTAGCATATGAAAATCTTATTGCCGGAGAGGAATACGAGCTTACAACATGGCTCACAAAGGACGGAAAGAAGATCTGGGGAACCGAGGTCACAAAGAAGTTTACTGCAAAAGAAGCAGAGGGAACTGTAACAGCAGAGCTTACCTTTGATGCTTCAAAGCACGGAGGTGAAGACATCACAGTCTTTGAGGAAGTAAGCCTTGACCACAGGCTTGTTGCAGAGCATAAGGATAAGGATGATAAGGATCAGACGGTTACAGTAAGTAAGCCTGCACTTGATTCTCCAAAGACAGGAGATGAAAGCTCTCTTCTCATCTGGATTGCCATAGCAGCCATTGCAGCAGGTCTTGGCGGGTTTATTACTGCACGTGAAGTGAGAAAGAGAAAGGACAGAGACTAACCTTTAAGTGGGACATGTGCCCACATACATTTATTTGTGAATTGGCAATTTACAAATTGAAAAAAGTGTGAATCTGTGATAAAATTGGTCAAATACCATACTGAATCCGGGAGGTAACCGGTATAATCCCGGCCTGAGAATACATTATTCTAAAATGAAACGAGGGAAGAAAATGAAGAAAAGATTATTTAGCATAGTGCTTACCCTTTGCATGGTACTGGCACTGATGCCGCAGATGGTGTTTGCAGAAGACATAAGCGGAGTCCATAATGAAAATGTGACCGTTAATAGCGGTGATATAATTTCCGGCGGCACATTCAATGGACAAGTGGAAAACGAAGGGACTATTAACGGTGGCATCTTCAATGGAACTGTAAATAATCCACTAGGGACAATCACTAATGGGATATTCAATGGTGAGGTAACAAATTTAATGAATGGTACAATTAGCGGCGGTACGTTCAAAGACCAAGTAACTAACCGCGGGGGAGGTCGTATCTCTGGCGGAACATTTAATGGAGCGGTAAATAATATTGATGGAGTTATTATTGGTGGAACCTTCAATCAAACGGTATACATCGATAATATTGCCAAGATTGAAGGCGGTGTCTTCTACGGAGGTATTTCGGGTGATGGCGACATAAATAGCAGTTGTTGCTCCGTAACCTTTAAGAATGAAGGTAGCGATTACGCAGTTGAGGTAGTGAAGAACGGCAGCAAGGCGGCTGTGCCTGATGAGCCAACAAAAGACGGCTATAAATTCACAGGCTGGTATACAGACAAAGCGCTCAACAATCTGTACAATTTTGATATGCCCGTTAACGATGAACTTATTCTCTATGCTGGATGGAAAGAAGAAAAAATCACCTTGACTGTGCCTTTCACCACTACAGTTGAGGTGAGCGGAAATGCTTCACCGGGTGAGACAACCTTTAACCTCGAGGTTGTAGATTCCCAGGGAAATGAACTGCAGCCGAATGATTACAATGTGAAAATTACCGCATCTGTTGAAACAGATGGTGCAGGAGACTATAACGGTAATTTAACTTTCACAGGAACAGCGTCAGCGATTTTGAGAATGTTTGATAAAGAACGTGATGAATACGGATATATATATGTTAAGCAGGCGGGTGTAAATGATTCGAACTGGGATGTTGATGAAGCAGCATGGGGGCTTTTCCATAGAAGTGTTGTTGAATTAAGTGACGAAGAAGTAGAACCTTCCCCTATCTGTATTTTCCCTGCAGTAAAAGACGGTACATCATACCATGTAGAATATGGTGAAAATGGTGTAGACAAAATGACGTTCGTCAACAAATATGCCAGCTCGGCGGTCGATTCTTCAGGTTCTGAGGGCACAACAAACGGAGAGGCCGACAAGGACTCAAAGGCTGACGCTGAAGATTCAGCCAAGACCGGTGACGATACTAACTTGGCTCTGTGGCTGGCACTGATGCTTCTTGCCGGAGCAGGCATAACAGGCACTACCATATACACAAGAAGAAAAAGAACAAATGAATAAAATAAAATCTTAAATGAAATATCAAACAGGAACGGTAACGTATTTTACGAAGCCGTTCCTTTTTCATTTGAAGAAAGTAACCGGTAAACCACCCGTGCCTTTACAAACAAAGAACAAAAGAAAACGAGGAACCTCTTGCGAGAATTCCTCGTTCTTTGTTTTCTGTATTTCAACCAGGCCAGCATCGCTGCTGGCAAGGCTATTTCATCTCGGCAATCCGCTTTTTGCATTCTTCCGGAAGCTTCTCCGACCATGGAAGCAGGTCCTCCAGGAAATCCAGATTCGTATCATCCATGTGTTTCGGAATCTCGGTCAGCAGATATGGGATGGTTGTGTCCGCCCCCCCTCTCAGTTAATCATCGATACCGTATTTGTTTTCCAGTGCGTCTTCTGCCAATTCCAGCTTATCTTCCAGTTTTTCAATCGCACGTTCTCTCGCTTTGTATGTCTCGAAGCTAATCTCTTTCATCTGGTACGCATACTCAAATTCATCGTCAAGCTTATCCAGTTCGTCATCAACTGCGTCTATCTGTTTTTTTAAAGTGAAGAAACGTTTGTGATTCTCAGATGAATTTGAAGATGTTTTTGCGTTGTTTACTTTCTTTGTTATTTTACGGATATCTTTTTCATAAGAAGAGAAATCATAATCCGCTGCATTCGCATTCTCTGCTGTGCTTTCTTTATTATTGACGTTACCCTCATCATCATCGGTGTTTGCTGTTGTAACTTCCTGTGTTTTCGTTTCTGTATTATCTGCAGATTCATTAGTGGATGAGGTGCATCCTGTAACGGCAAATATAAATGTGAGGGATAACAAAACTACTAATAATCTTTTCATAACATGTACTCCTTTCGTCTTTCTTTGAGGTGCTTTTGTTGTTATATGCATTATATGATGGAAAGATTAAAGAATGATTAAAGCAAAAAAATTTTTCAAAAAATGTAAAAAAAAGTACTCTAGCACCTGAAAACGATTGGTATTATAATGATTGCGTTATGAGATTACTGATTGTAGAAGACGAAAATGATTTAAGAAATATTGTCAAAAAAAGACTCGTCAAGGAACATTACAGTGTAGATGCCTGCAGGGATGGTCTGGAAGCGATGGATTATATCGATATGACTTCCTACGATGGGATTATTCTTGATATCATGTTGCCGGGAAAGGATGGATATGAAATCTTAAGGGAATTAAGGCAACGAGAAGATGACACACCGATTCTGTTACTGACAGCAAAAGACAGCATTGAAGACCGCGTCAAAGGACTGGATCTTGGTGCGGATGATTACCTGATCAAACCGTTTGCATTTGAAGAACTGCTTGCAAGAATCCGTGTCATGATGCGCAGAAAGCCACAATTTACATCCAACCAATTAAAAATAGCAGATCTTATTCTGGATCGTGACACAAGAAAGGTTACAAGAGCCGGAAATGAAATTGATCTTTCTGCGAAAGAATTTATGGTTTTGGAATGCCTTATGCGCAATAAAAATATCGTAATGACAAGACAGCAGATTGAACAGAATGCGTGGGACTTTGATTTTGAAGGTGGTTCCAATGTAATCGACGTATACATTCGCTATTTGCGAAAAAAAATCGATGCGCAATATGAACCAAAACTCATCCACACTGTTCGCGGTGTCGGATATGTAATGAAGGAAAACGAATGAAACAGATGACGATCAAGAAAAAAATTACGCTATGGTACACCGGAATCATCGCCGTAATTTTAGGGACTATTTTAGTTCTTGTTCTTCTTTTTGTGGATAAAGTTGGAATTTCTGCGACAGAAGAAGAAGTCAGTGCCGCAGTGACCGGTTTCTCTTCAAATATTAATTTTCAGGATGATTCCTTTTATCTTGACGGGGATACCGAGTTTTACGATGACGGTATTATGTTCTGCATTTACGACAAAAATGGACGATTAGTTTATGGGACGATTCCAAGTCAATTTCCCCCGAAAACGATCCTCAAGTCGAATACCCCGCGAATGATAAACGGACCAAATCGAAAATGGATGGTATATGACAGCGTTTACGCTTACGGCGACAATGAGGAACTGTGGGTACGCGGAATTACCTCCGTACACTCTGTAGAACTTTTCATGCAGACATCCGAGAAAATGCTGTTAATCGTATTTCCGTTACTCATTGTTCTGATTGGGGCAATCGGATATTTTATGATTAAGCGGGCATTGAGACAGGTAGACCTTATCTGCGATGAAGTTGAAAATATCAGCAATGGAAAAGATCTTTCCAAACGATTGTCTCTTCCAAAAGCAAAAGATGAATTATACGAATTGTCGGAGAAATTTAACGAAATGTTCGAGCGATTGGAGCTTTCCTTTGAAAAGGAGCGTCAATTCACATCAGATGTGTCCCATGAACTGCGGACTCCCGTTGCTGTTATCATTTCCCAGTGCGAGTACTTATTGGAAAACGAAAACTTAGCTGCGGAAGAAAAGGAAGAGATTGCAGTCATCTTAAAGCAGGCAAAACGAATGTCAAAACTGACAAGCGAAATGTTAATGATTGCCAGAAACGAACAGGATGAACAGCATTTGATGGAAAAACTGGATTTTGGATTATTAAGTGAACTTGTAATAGAAGAACTGCAGACAAAAGCTCGGGAAAAAAATATTGAGATCAGCCTCCAAAAGCAGGACGACCTTTTTATGAACGGTGACCAGACATTGCTTTTGCGTATGATGATGAATTTAATAAACAATGCCATCAATTACGGAAAAACAAATGGACATATCAGTGTTATCTTGAAGGCCGAAAATGACCGGATCGTCGGTGAAGTGAAAGATGATGGCATTGGAATAAGTGAGGAACACTTGGATAAAATCTGGGAGCGTTTCTATCGCATAGACAAAAGCCGTTCCAGAGAAAATGGCGGTACCGGACTCGGCCTTTCCATGGTGCGCTGGATTGTAAGCCTCCACAATGGAACCATTCACGTCGAAAGTATCGAAGGTGTCGGAACGAGTTTTATTTTCCGATTTCCGAAAATACAAGGCTGCGGTAATCTTAAAAGAATTCAGAAACAGAAAGAAGATTTCAATGGATAAAACAGAATTGTTCGAGAAAATGCCGGTACGAATTGCGGTAAGAAAGCAAATTGTACCGGCAATCATAAGCCAAATGGTAACACTCATATACAATTTGGCAGACACGTATTTCGTAGGGCTTTTGAACGATCCGGCACAGACGGCGGCGGTAGCGGTGGCAGCCCCTATTTTTTTGATGCTCACGGCAATCTCGAATCTTTTCGGCGTGGGCGGTGCAAGTACCTTTGCACAGGCGCTGGGCAGAAAAGAGAATAGAACGGCATCGCAGATATCGTCCATCGCATTCTGGTTTGGTCTGCTGGCATCGGTTCTGTTTGCGTTTTTCGTACTTATTTTTATGAGACCGATTCTGATGGTCTGCGGAGCAACAACCGAAATATATGAATTGGTGCGCAGTTACGTGATGTGGACGGTCATCATCGGCGGGCCGGGGACGGTTCTGAACATCCTGCTGGCGAATCTGATCCGCGGAGAGGGCAGTGCGGGAATTGCCTCCTTCGGAGTATCCGCCGGAGGATTCTTGAACATCCTGCTGGATCCGTTTTTCGTCCTTCCGCAGTTTCTGAACATGGGGGCTGCCGGAGCCGGACTTGCAACCGCGATTTCAAACCTTGCCACAACCCTGTTTTTTCTTGGTTATGTTTTTAGCAGTAAAAACAAGACGCTGCTGTCCGTTTCTCCGTCGCATTTGAGATATACGCGGGAACGTATCGGACTGATCCTCTCCATCGGTTTTCCGTCTGCGGTGCAGTATGCGCTGACAGTGGTTGCGGTTGCAGCGATTACAAAGTTTGTGTCCGGCTACGACACGGCGGCGGTGGCGGGTTTCGGCATCACAAAGAAAATCGATCAGCTGCCGCTGTATTTTTCCATCGGTGTAGCAAACGGCCTGCTGCCGCTATTGGCATACAACTATGCGGCCGGCAACCGAGAACGGCAGAGGCGGGCGTTTCAATACGGCTGCGGGATTGCAGTGGGATTTTCCGTACTGTGCCTGATCGTCTATGAAGCGTTTGCGCCGAATATCGCCGCCATCTTCATCAAGGATGCGGATACGATAGACTATGCAGCCGCATTCCTAAGACGGATGGTGGTGGCCATGCCGGTGGTGGACATGATTTCCCTGCTGGCCGCTGTGTATTTCTATACGAGGATTATTGGATTCCGGCGTTCACTCTGATTCGGTTAGTTCAGGATTTTTCCGTCAATGCTTATGGTGACAACCTGCCACGGAATGAATTTTCCGCTGTTTTGAAGCGCTCTTTTTACGGCCGTCTCAAGACCGCCGCAGCATGGAACTTCCATTCTGACGATGGTGACGCTTTGAATGTTGTTGCTTTGAATAATCGCCGTCAGCTTCTCGCTATAGTCCACCTGATCTAACTTCGGACAGCCGATTAATGTCACCCTGTTCCGGATAAAATCCCGATGGAAGCTTGCATACGCGTAAGCCGTGCAATCGGCGGCAATCAGAAGGTTGGCGCCGTCGAAATACGGTGCGTTAATCGGTGCCAGCTTAATCTGTACCGGCCAGTTCGGACGCTTTGGCATCTGAGCGGCTTTCACTGCTTCTTCGTCGTATTCCGGTGCTTCCCGCTCTTCAAAGGAAATGGCGCCGGTAGGACATTCCGGGAGGCAATCCCCCAGACCGTCGCAGAAATGCTCTCGTACCAGTTTGGCTTTTCCGTCAATCATATCAATGGCACCCTCGTGACAGGCGACAGCACAAGCGCCACAGCCGTTGCATTTTTCTTTATCAATTCGAATAATCTTTCGTATCATTTTTAGTACCTCCGTTCATCGCATTTCATGTTTATTTCTGTTAGGATTATAGTATTATAGATATAACTTGTATGTTTGATTTCCAACAGGAGGAATACTTTTTTGGAGAAATACTTACCGATTCTAAGAGTCAGTCCTTTCTTTAAAGGGCTTTCAGATAGCGAGATTTTGTCCGTACTTCACTGCGTCAATGCCGCAACGATTTCCAAGAAACGGAATTCCTATATTCTCAGAGCGGGAGATTCTACGGAAGTGATGGGACTTGTGGTGTCCGGCAGCGTTCTGGTGATTCAGGAAGATCTGTGGGGTCATCGGAATATTCTGTCTAAATGTTGTGCCGGAGATTTTTTTGCTGAACCCTATGCTGCAAGCCCGGGGTCGATACTGAATATCAGCGTGATTGCGGATGAGGATTGCGAGATTCTTTATTTGAATGTGCAGCGGCTCATGGTTTCCTGTCCGGCGGCCTGCGAACATCATCAGAAATTAATCCGAAATCTGGTTCGCGTACTGGCAAATAAACTGCTGGTTTTCAACGATAAAATCACGCATGTGGGCAAACGCACGACTCGGGATAAGCTTCTGTCGTATCTGTCCGCAGAGTCCGTTCGGCAGTCATCTTTGAGCTTCGATATTCCTTTTAATCGGCAGCAGCTGGCGGATTACCTTTGCATCGATCGTGCGGCAATGTCCGCGGAATTATCAAAGCTGCAAAAGGAAGGTCTGATAAAAACAAACCGAAACCACTTTGAGTTGACCGTATGCAATCAATAAGAATTGAAAGGTCTACTCTGCATTTTTAAGGGCTTCATCCATTGGAATCCGGCGGATTCTGCGGTATTCCAGAAGGGATACAACCGCATATGTGCCGATTCCGATGAGGAACATTTTCAGGTAGATCTTCGGGTCGATCCACAGAGCAATCCAGCCGGAAACGCTGGACAGCATCATCTCCCGGAACACCACACCCATAATCGCTTTCTCAATCGGCAAGCTCAGCAGGAGGCAGATTATAACCACAATCGTTGTGGACCAAATGTACAATTTGCCGATTTCACCGTTTGTATAAAGGCTATAGCTTCCGTAATACATGGAAGCACATACATTTTTCATTACCGTGTATCCCAGAATATTACCGACAATTGCGCCAATCAGGGTGACGATAATCGGAAGTGCCATGTATTGCCGGATGAGTTCTTTTTTGACCCGGAAATTCCCGTCTTCAATATTGTACTTCTCAAAACCCTCATTGTAGGCCTGAAGCATACTGACGTCTGCCACGAGAAATCCGGACACAACCCGATGGTGCTGATCATTAAAATCAAGACCACCAGATATTTTCCGAATCCCCTTTATCTCTAAAAACATCGCACTGCTCCTCCCCGGCGAGTTAAATACATCGAACTCTCTTTATAATAAATATTAGACTTTACTAACCAGAATGCCAATGCGTTTTTAGCTGTAAAAGAATATTTTTTTGTACACAAATTCCGGCGTTTCGGAGTTTTTCGCTATGCAATACGTTTTGCAAAACAAAAGGAATCGTGGTATAAGATGTCTAATAAAAGTTAGTTTTTCCTAATCACATTAACGCACGATGCGGTTAGAGCATCTAACATTAATTCTGTGTTAGGAGAAAAAGATTATGGATTTGAAGAAAATTGGTTTATTTGCCGGTGGGGTGTTGTTCGGAACGGCCGGAATCAAGTCACTGAGCAGCAAGGATGCGAAAAAAGCATACACACAGACCACAGCGGCTGCATTGAGAGTAAAGGACAGCGTGATGAATACGGTAACCGCTGTGCGGGAGAATGCAGATGATATCTATGCCGGCGCTCAGGCGATTAATGAACAGCGTGCCGGGGAAGAATGCTCCGAAAAAGCGGAGGGAAGCGAGGCGGAGTAACGCATGAAATGTACGATTTTACATGATTTGCCCGGGCGGCTTCGAGTCCATCTGTGCTGCAGCCGACAACTTCGGCACTGCTGCACAATGGATCTACGCTGGGCATCAGCCTGAAGAATATGAACAATCTGTTAGTAGAAGGTGAAACCGCTCAAAGTAAATAGATGAACAGGAGAGCAGAGGGACAAAGGATTGTTTCTCTGCTCTTTCCAACTCTTGCAGGCAGACGGCATTTTCACTCACATGATGCAGCTCAAGAAAGAGAGTCAAAATTGGACGTTTCGACGGGCGTGAAACTCTTTTTACAAAAAAGACAATAATTGACAGGAATCTCTTGACTCGTAAGCAACTTTTGGGTTTACAGTATACTCAGATTAGAGGATAATGCTTATGAGAAGGAGGATGAATATATGCGTACCGGCGAAGTTGAGAAGCTTACCGAGGTTAAGGAAGCGAACATCAAATTCTACGAGCGAGAGGGATTGATAAAGCCTCGGCGAAATGAGAATGGGTACAGGGATTTTTCGGATGAGGATGTGAAGATAATTAACCGGATTAAGACGCTTCGAATGCTTGACGTTCCGATTCCGGAGATAAAAAAACTCTTTGATGGAGATGTTCAGTTAGAAGCGGTTTTGGAGGAACGCCTGAGTGAGATGAACCTTCAGGCGAAGGTATTGGATAACCGGATGGAGTCTTGCCGGAGAATTATAAAAGAAGGTATGGAGCTTGCCGACATTTCACCGGAGGTTCTTTCGGGAAATCGAGAGGAATGGTCGGAAAAGCTGCGGCATATCGTCGATGAGGATATTGATAAACGCTTTATTCTAAAAGGCGTTGCTTTTACCGCAGCGTTTGCCGTTGGTGTTAAATTTACGGTGGTGGTGCTAACCATGGGTGGGTTCTCGCAGCAAGACACAGTGTTCTGTTTTTTTGGCGGAATGCTGGCGATTTTATGCGGATTTGTGTATATTTTTGCGGAAGCCTTGACCAAGCAGGATTTCTTGTATGCGTGGGGCAAGAACTGGGGAGGGTCCGGAATGGGCGGACTGGCCAATTCGTATTCGATTCTCGGCATCGGGGTTGGTTTGGCCGGAACCACGTGGCCGCTCTGGGGCGGCCTGCTGATTGCGTGCATTGCCCTTTCTGTGATTATCCGAATGGTGCTGATGCATGTAATAAAAGAAGCAGAGCGTCAGAAATGAAAGCACGGCAAATGAATATGATGAGAAGGAGGCGACCGGGTCAATGTCATTAACTTAAGGTGACAGAAATAAGGGTTCTATATCATAAGTGATGTAGGGCTCTTTTTTTCGTAGAATGAGGAATAATGTTACAAAACGCATTGAAGAATATCGGAAAAATGTTGCATGTTCTGCCGCGAAATGAAGAATAATGTTACAAAATACATTGAAAAGTGTCGGAAAAATGTTACAATTCTAGTATCGGGAGGTCTGTGAGATGCTAGAAAGGAACATTACGGAGAAATTAATCTCGTGGAAAAATCAAAAAAATAAGAAAGCACTTTGCATTATTGGTGCGAGGCAGATTGGAAAGACGACGACAATTCGAGAGTTTGCGAAGGAACAATATGAATATTTTGTCGAAATTAACTTTATACTGGATAAAGGCGCGGAGAAGATTTTTGAAGGAAAACTGGATGCAGATACGATTATTGAGAATCTCACGGCATTTAAGCTGCAGGAATTAAAGCCGGGAAAGACACTGATTTTCCTGGATGAGATTCAGGAATGTCCGAATGCGAGATGCGCCATTAAATTTCTTGTGGAAGATGGCAGATTTGATTATGTAGAATCCGGGTCGCTGTTGGGAGTTCGGTACAAAGAAGTACCATCATATGCCGTGGGATTTGAAGAAATCGTATATATGTATCCGATGAACCTCAAGGAATACTTTATTGCGAATGGCGTGCAGAAATCGACGTTCGAGATATTACAAGCATGCTATGAAAAGCACGAACCGGTTCCACAGACGATACATGAAACATTGTTGAAGTTGTTTGCGACCTATATCGTTGTAGGAGGGATGCCGGACGTTGTGCAGACCTATGTGAACTCACATGACATCGGAAAAGTAATTCAGCTCCAGAGAAGCATTTTAGAATTATACAGACAAGATATCTCCAAGTACTCATCTGATACAGAAAAGATAAAAATTAAAGCTATTTTTGATAGCATTGCTTCACAATTAGACGATAAGAACAGGAGATTTTTTCTGAATCGGATTGATAAAAATGCAAGAATGAATCGGTATGAGGATTCAATCCTATGGCTGAGTGATGCAGGTGTTGCACTTCCATCCTATAATGTGACAGAACCTCAACCTCCACTGCAGCTTAATGTAAAGAGAAATTTGTTCAAATTGTTTATGGGAGATACAGGTCTTCTGTGTGCTTCTTGTATGGAGAACGTACAGTTTGAATTATTGCAGGGAAACATGGACGTGAATATGGGAAGTATTCTGGAAAATGTATTCGCACAGATGATAAAGGCGAATGGATTCTCTCTGACATATTTTGAATCAAAGAAGTATGGAGAATTGGATTTTGTGATTCAGAATGGGATGAAAATCGATCTTCTTGAAATTAAATCCGGAAATGATTATCAACGGCACTTGGCACTGGATAAAGTTGCTGCTGTAGGGAATTGGAATTTTGGTAGAAAGATTGTATTTTGCAAAGGAAATGTAACGAAAGAATCAGGGATTGAATATTTCCCATGGTATATGAGTATGTTTTATCAGCCGGAGAAAGAGCCGAAGAAGTATATATACGAGGTTGATTTATCCGGATTACAACAATAGAAATAAAGAGGTCTGCAATGAAAAAAAGTATTATATCGGAACTTACTGCATTTATCGAACACGCACCCACGGCATTTCATGCGGTGGCGGAATTAAAGAATTTCCTGAATCGAGACGGGTTCGAAGAACTGCATGAATCCGAGCGGTGGGAGATTGACCCCGGGAAAAAATATTACGTCACAAGAAATAATTCCAGCATCATCGCGGTCAAAGTCGGAACCGACTTGGATGATTACAGTTTCCATGTGACCGCATCCCACAGCGATTCCCCCTCTTTTAAGCTGAAAGAAAATGCGGAGATTGAAATCGCAAAAAGATATACGATGCTGAACACCGAAGGGTATGGCGGAATGATTTGTTCCACCTGGTTTGACCGGCCCCTTTCCCTTGCGGGAAAAGTAATGGTAAAAAACGGAAATCGATTAGAGACTCACTTGGTGAAAGTGGATCGAGATCTTCTGATGATTCCAAGCCTGGCCATTCATATGGATCGAAAAATCAATGAAGGCCGGCCTCTCAACAAGCAGGTGGACATGCTGCCCATATTATCCGGCAGCGTGAAGGGACCGGGTGCCGTTAAAAAACTGATTGCGGAAGAGCTGGGCGTATCGGAAGAGAACATCTACGGGATGGATTTGTTTTTATACAACCGAATGGAAGCGGTACGATGGGGACACGACGATGAATTCATCGGATGCCCGAGACTGGATGACTTGCAATGTGCTTTTACCTCTATGAAGGGATTCCTGACGGCAGAGAACAATCGGAATATCAATGTCTATGCCTGCTTCGACAACGAAGAGGTGGGATCGGGCACAAAACAGGGAGCAGCGTCCACATTCCTTTATGATGTTCTGTGGCGGATGAACAAAGCGCTGGGCAAGGACGAAGAAGAATTCCGCCGTGCCGTGGCGAGCAGCTTTATGCTGAGCTGCGATAACGCCCACGCGGTACATCCGAATTATCGGCAGAAGAGCGATGAAACGAACTGCGTCTACATGAACGAGGGCATTGTGATCAAATCCCACGCCGGGCAAAAATACACCAGCGATGCGGTCAGCGTGGCGATTTTCAAGATGATTTGCGAAAAAGCAGAGGTGCCGGTGCAGTTTTTCTCCAATCGGTCGGACGAAGCGGGTGGCAGCACTCTGGGCAACATTGCCATGTCCCAGGTGTCCATGAATACCGTGGATATCGGATTGCCGCAGCTTGCCATGCATTCGGCGTACGAGACGGCGGGGGTGAAGGATATGGAGTATATGGTAAAAGCAGTGACGGAATTCTACGCATCGAATATCCGGGGGGATTCCGACGGAAATTTTCGGATTTAGCGGCGGATTGATTTTCTTGTTTACAACGAATAAACGTATAAGGTATACTTATTTTGTTATGTTCATTGATTTATTAAGAGATGAGCTTGCATATTCTATGTACAATTTAATGGAGGCTTAGATGAAAGCAGAAAGACGTGTAGGTACGGTTTCCCGTGGAATCCGGTGTCCGATTTTCCGTGAAGGAGATAATCTGGCAGAGCAGGTTGTGGAAAGTGTTCTGGAGGCAGCGGAATCCGATGGGTTCGAGATTCTGGACAGAGATGTAATCGGTATTACCGAGTCTGTGGTTGCCAGATGTCAGGGAAACTATGCTAGTGTGAACGACATTGCAGAGGATGTAAAGAACAAGCTGGGTGGAGAGACCATCGGAATCGTATGGCCGATTCTTTCCAGAAACAGATTCTCCATCTGCCTGAAGGGCATGGCAATGGGCGCCAAGAAGGTTGTTGTAATGCTCAGCTATCCGTCCGATGAAGTGGGCAATGCACTGCTTACCATCGATCAGGTGGTGGATGCGGGAATCAATCCGTATTCCGATGTGCTGGATGAGAAGAAATACAGAGAACTGTTCGGCGTGAACAAGCATCAGTTCACAGGCGTGGATTATGTGGAGTTCTACAGTGAAATTATTCGGGAAGCCGGTGCTGAGGCGGAGATTGTTTTCTCCAACAAGCCGGAGACGATTCTCGAGTACACGAACAATGTCATCAATTGCGACATTCATACCCGATTCAGAACCAGAAATAAGCTGAAGGATCTGGGCGCAAATGTTTACGGCATGGATGAGATTCTGAATGCACCGGTAAACGGAAGCGGCTTCAACGAAGAGTACGGCCTTCTGGGAACCAACAAATCCACCGACGACCGCGTAAAGCTCTTCCCGAGAGATTGTCAGCCTTTTGTGGATGAGGTTCAGGCCATCATGAAGAAGAAAACCGGAAAGCAGGTGGAAGTTCTGGTATACGGAGATGGCGCTTTCAAAGATCCGGTGGGCAAAATCTGGGAACTGGCGGATCCGGTGGTTTCGCCGGCATATACGGAAGGCCTGAACGGAACACCGAATGAGCTGAAGCTGAAGTATCTGGCCGATAACGAATATTCGGATCTTACCGGAGATGAGCTGAAAGAAGCGATTAAGCAGGCCATCAGCGATAAGCCGGAGGAGAGCCTTGTGGGAAACATGGCATCGGAAGGCACCACGCCGAGAAGGCTCACCGATCTGATCGGTTCGCTTTGCGACTTGACATCGGGATCCGGAGATAAGGGAACACCGGTAATTCACATTCAGGGATACTTTGATAATTACACCACCGGAATGTAAAGGAAAAAGAGCGGAACGGAGGTTTGGAGGATGAGTAACAGGCGAAACTTCTTTTATTATGTGATCCCCTCCGTGTTGTCCTTCGCACTCTCCGGAATTTACGCCATTGTGGACGGTTTTTTTGTGGGCAATTCCATCGGGGATGCGGGGCTTTCCGCAATCAATATCGCGTATCCGATTACTGCGGTGCTGGTTGCCACCGGAACCGGAATCGGCATGGGCGGTGCTGTCAAATACTCCATACTGAACGCCGGCGGGCACGAAGAAAGGGCGCGGGATTACGCCGCCGAGGCGATATGGATGATGCTGTTGTTCAGCGTGCTCCTTACCGGATCTTTCTACGTGTTGTCGGAACGGCTTCTTTCCGCGCTGGGGGCATACGGCGAGCTGCTGGTCCTGGGAAAAGAGTACACGACGGTAATCATCCTGGGAACCGTGCTGCAGGTATTCGGCACCGGAATGGTTCCTTTTATGAGAAATTACGGCGGCGCGATGTGGGCCATGATCGCTATGATGTGCGGTTTTGCCACCAATGTGATATTGGATTACATCCTCGTATGGGTGCTGAACCGGGGAATGACCGGTGCGGCCCTTGCGACGGTGAATGAACGACAAACTGAACATCCCGCACTGCATTAAGAACTACGGCGGCGACAGCTATCCGACCGAACAGGGCTTCGTACCGGAAGATGTATTCCTGGAAAGACTCCCGGAAATCGCTGCAAACGCAATTCTGGATGCCTGCACCGGTTCCAACCCGAGACAGCCGAGTCAGGAAGACATGGAAAAACTGCTGAAGTGTTGCTACTACGACACCGAAGTAGATTTCTAGAATGCGTTGTATAATTCGAGACAACTTAATTCAAAATAGTCACTAGAAGAAAAGGACCTCCGCATTTCAATCCAATGCGGAGGTCCTTTTTTCTATACACATAAAACAAAATGCACTCGCCCCGGGTCGAACCGATCTTCCTGAGGGCGGACGTTTTCCGGCTTTACCCCGATAATATCACAGATGACAAATTTTTGAAATATACGAGCGAATAGGCTATAATGATAAAGTTCGAGAAAAAAATATTCAGAGAGAAGATTGCATTATGAATAAAAGAAATATTGTTATTGTAAATGGAAATTTATGCGATGCGTCAGAGTACGATGCCCTGATTAATTCCCAGGAAGCGTATGCGTACGAAGTGATTCGGGTTATTGGGGGAAAACCGCTTTTCTTGGAGGATCACCTGGAGAGGCTGAAGAATACCCTGGCGGGAATCGGGATGCAATGTAATTTTACGGCGGAGTCGCTTCGGGCGGATTTCGGACGCCTTTGCACGGCAAACGGTGTTTCGTCGGATAACGTGAAAATCATCATTTGGGAGGACACGGTGTGCATGATGTTCACCGGGGCCACCTATCCCAGTGAAGAGATGTATCGTGATGGCGTGGGCGTAGGGGTTCTGGCGGCGGTTCGGGAGAACCCACAGGTGAAGATCAGCAACTTCTGGCTGCGGGAATTCGCCAATCGCATGATTGCGGAGAACGGGTTTTTCGAGGTGATGCTGGCCAATCGGAAGGATTGCATCACGGAAGGCAGCCGATCCAATATGTTCTTCATTAAAGACGGCGTTGTGGTGACCAGTCCGGCCGAGAGCGTTCTTCTTGGAATTACTCGTAAAAGAATCATTTTGGTGTGCGAGGAGCACCGGGTGCCCATCGAATATCGGGAGATTTCGCGGAAGGAACTGGGGGATTTCGATGCGGCGTTTATCAGCGGAACGTCGCCGAATGTACTGCCGATTCGCTTTGTGAAGGATGAGAATCGGATGATAGAATATGATGTGAATGATGCAACTCTGAGACGCGTGATGGCGCTGTACGACTCGGAGATTGCCGGATACCTTGGATGTTAAGAAAGCTGTTTTTAGAGAGTACAGGAGGACGTTATGAATAAGGCAGACCGAGCGGAAGAATTATTCCGCAAAGGATACAACTGCAGCCAATCGGTATTTGTGGCTTTTGCAGAGGAACTTGGAATGAGTGAGGAAGAGGCGGCGAGAATGGCATCTCCCTTCGGTGCGGGTTTCGGCAAGCTCCGGGAAGTGTGCGGGGCCGTCTCCGGAATGACGATGGCAGCCGGTGTTCTTCGGGGATACTCCGACCCGGCAGATGCGCAAGGGAAAAAAGCACTGTATGCGCTGGTGCAGAAGATGTGCCGGGAATTTGAGGAGAAAGAGGGATCCCTCATCTGCCGCGAGCTGCTGGGACTGAAGAAGGGACAGGATTTGGAGGAGCCGGCGGTGAGAACCGAGGAGTATTACCGGAGCCGCCCTTGCGTGGGCGCCTGCCGCACTGCGGCGGAAATCGCAGAGAAATATTTGCAGAAAGAGAATGGTTAAGATACAAAAAATTAATCTAAGCACACATTTATATTGAAATCGTGAATTTGACTTCACTTTTTTCGGCGATTACAATGATCGGGGAATTTGTATCATCTGAGAAAGGATTGAATAATATGCCTAATTTAGAATTACCGAAGTCATTTGACGAATTTGTGGATGCGAGAAAAGCCGGCTTCATTCACGTAAAAGATTACGTGGAAAACGGCGGACATCTAGTCGGAATCTTCTGTTCCTACACTCCGCTGGAACTGTTCGATGCGGCCGGCGTATGTGCGATTGGTCTGTGCGGAACCAGCAATGAGCCGATTGCGGATGCGGAGAAGGTGCTTCCGAAGAATCTATGTCCACTGATTAAAGCAAGCTACGGTTTTGCATATACGGACAAATGCCCGTATACCTACTTCTGCGACTTTATCGTTGGCGAAACCACCTGCGACGGGAAAAAGAAGATGTTTGAACTGCTCAACGACATCAAGGAAACCTACGTAATGCAGCTTCCGCAGGGTCAGAAGAGAGCGTATGCGAAGGATATCTGGTACGAAGAAGTCAAACTCCTGAAAGAAAAGCTGGAAGAAAAATACGGTGTGGAAATTACCGACGAAAAGCTGAGAGAGGCGGCCGGAAAGAGAAACGCCCTGAGAAGAACTCAGCTGGAGCTGTACGCACTTCAGGGAATGAATCCGCCGGCATTGAAATCCACCGAGGTGATGTCCACCCTCGCTCAGGGACTCTTTCACTTCGGCGTGGATGCACAGCATGCAACTTACCGGGCAAGGGTCGATGCGGCAAAAGCAGCATATGAAGCGGGAGAAAGACCGGTTTCCGAGAAGGCCAAGAGAATTCTCCTGACCGGCTGTCCATCCACCGGTGTTATTCAAAAGGTGGGCGTTACCATTGAGAACAACGGCGGCGTAATCGTCTGTCTGGACGACTGCGGCGGTGAACGTACCACAAAGATGATGGTAGACGAGGATGCGGACGATATTCTGAGAGCGATTTCGGACCGTTATCTGGAAATCCATTGTTCCGTTATGACCACCAATGAGGGCCGTATCGAGAACACAAAGGAAATGTGCAAGAAGTATAACGTGGACGGCGTGGTAGAACTGGTACTTCAGGCGTGCCACACCTTCAACGTGGAAGCAACCCGTATGCAGGAGATGTGCGACGAAGAAGGAATTCCGTATATGAAGCTGGAAACGGATTACTCCACAACCGACAGCGGTCAGATTGAAACAAGACTTGCAGCGTTCCTGGAAATGTTATAGACTTTCAATAGCATCACAAAGAGCAAGATTTCTCTTGCTCTTTTCTATAGGAGAAAAATATGTATCAAGTAGGAATAGATATCGGCTCCAGTGCCGCCAAGGTGGCTGTAATCAAGGATGACGAAGTGGCAAAAACAATGCTGCTGGACACCGGGTTCAGCAGCCGAAAGGTGGCAGACAAAATCTATGAGTCATTAGCGTCCGAAGGAATTACCAAGGACAATGCGAAATACGTGGCCACCGGATACGGCCGGGTTTCCGTTCCGTATGCGGACAATGTGGTAACGGAAATCACCTGTCACGGAAAAGGCGCAGACTACCTGTTCAAGGAAAACGGAACGGTAATCGATATCGGCGGACAGGACACCAAGGGAATTTCTCTTAAGAGAGGGCGCGTCATGAAATTTATCATGAACGACAAATGCTCCGCGGGGACCGGCAAATTCCTGGAGGTTATGACCGGCCGGCTGGGATTGACATTGGAAGAATTGTCGGATTTGGCAAGAGAAGGAAATGAGATTTCTATCAGCTCCATGTGCACCGTGTTTGCGGAATCGGAAGTGATCAGCTTGATTGGAAAGGGGACACCGAGAGCGGATATTGCGTTTGGCGTAATCGAATCCGTCATCAACAAGGTAGTAGCATTAATTGCCCAAGTGCCGGCGGATAAATACTTCCTCACCGGCGGACTGTGCGAGGATGACTATGTGCGGGAGCGCTTGGAGCTGGCATTAAATGCGCCGGTAAAGAGCACACCGCTGGCAAGATATGCCGGAGCCATCGGTGCTGCAATTCTGGCAGCGGAGGAATAACTGATTAAAACGGAAAAATGAAACCGGCATCTGAGGGGGATGCCGGTTTTGCATGAGAAAAAGCACAGATTTATCTTGTTAAATTAGCCTTTCTCTCTGTACAATAACAAAAAAATAACAAATAAACTACAGGTAGAATCCCTTGATACCATAGGTACATTGACATCATAAAGAATAGCATGTAAAATAAAAATACGAAAATGCATATGAATTTTCTTTGCAAAAAGGAGAGGGATATGATTGATTTTCATTGTCATGTTTTGATGGGCATTGATGATGGAAGCCGAAATTTGGAAACCTCCGCATCTATGTTGGAGGCATCGAAAACGCAAGGGGTGCAGCAGATTGTGTGTACACCCCATTTTGATGCGGCCAAAGATCGGATGGAAGAATTCCTGATAAACCGGGATCACGCATTTCAAGTACTTCAGAAATGGATCGATGCGTCGGACGCAGTTGACATTCGGCTATATCCGGCTGCAGAGGTCTTTTTTTTCCGCCACATGAGCGAAGTGAAGGATCTGAAGAAGCTGACCATCCGGGGTACAAACGTGTTGCTTTTGGAAATGCCCTTTGATATCTGGGAGGATTCCTACATAAGCGAGATTGAAGACCTGTGCCGCGAATATCGAGTGGTGCTGGTTCATTTAGAACGGTATATGAACTTCAAGAATCGAAAGTATATTCGAAAGGTAATTGAAATGACGCATCGGCTGCCGCTGTACGTTCAGATTAATTGTCGATCGGTTGCAGAAGGATTGATGCGAAAAAAACTCATCAAGATGTTTCGGAACGGAGAGGCTCATTTCCTAGGGAGTGATTCTCATAACATGACTCGCCGGCCGCCGAACATGGACAGCGGTATGAAGGCGTTGGAAGACAGCCTGGGAACGGCTTTTGTGAAACAGCTGAAAGCGCAGAATCGGAAGTTTCTTCAGGATGCTCGGGACGAAGGGCACGATAAGTAAGAAATAGAATAGAACAAACAGATATACAGGTATGGAGTGAGTGGATGAACGATAGGAACCGAAAGGCAAAATTAAACAAAAAATCCATGGTGATGATCGGCGCAGCATTTTTGATAGTTCTGGCGGTGGCCGCCCTTATGTACTATATGGATCACCGGTCCACCGGTACAAGCGAGGGCTCCGGCAAAAAGGTCTACACCATTGACGGGGAGGAATGTTACAAAAAACAGAACATCGAGACGTACCTGTTCCTCGGTGTGGACGCTGCCGGCGACAGTAAAAATACGAAGCAGAAAAAGAATCAATCCGTTCAGTGCGATTCCGTGATTCTTCTGGTAATCGATCGGGTGAACAAAAACTTTGCCATTCTGCCGTTAGATCGGGATGCGATGGTATCGTTGGAGATCCCGGACGAAGATGGAAACATACTGGGCGAGAATACCATGCAGCTGGCATTAGCCTATGCCTACGGAGACGGCAAAGAACAGAGCTGTGAGCTGGCCGAGGATGCGGTTTCCGGACTGCTGCACGACCAGCGCATAGATGGATACGTGTCTTTGAGCATGGACGCTATCGGCACGGTGAACCACCTGGTGGGCGGTGTGGATGTTACGGTAACGGATGATTTTGCCGGAGAGAGCGGCCTGGCAAGCGGTCAGACCGTACACCTGTCGGATGCTCAGGCGGAAACCTTTGTGCGCGGACGAAAGTCTGTCGGGGACGGCACCAACGAAAATCGAATGAACCGGCAGCAGACCTACATCGAGGCGCTGTATCCGGCGGTGATTGACCATGCAAAGCAAGACAATAATTTTGTTTCAAACGCCCGCAAAAAGTTGGACAAGTACATGGTCACGAATATGACGGATTCGGATTTCAGCAAGATTATCGAAGCACTTTCCTCCGATAAAAAAATAAACGTATCGGATATCAAGTATTCCCGTACAATCAACAAGGATACCGGTTATGCGGAAGTGGAATACGACGAGGGGAGTCTGGAGGGCGTGATTAAGAAACTTTTCTACGAACCGGTGGAAGAGTGGCCGGATGATTCGGACGAGAAATAATTTCAAAAGAAACGGAAAGAAAGATATTGAGAGAGAGCAGTTACGGAAGGAGTACACAGACAGATGACAGAGAAAACGATTGCGGAATCGTCGAGAAGGGGGAATGAGGTACGAGAAGATGAAATCGATCTTCTGATGTTGGCATCTCATTTCCTGGAACATGCGAAATTTATCATTGTAAGTTTATTTATCGGGGCATTCCTTTTCGGTGCCGTATCGATGTTTTTAATTCATCCGAAGTATGAATCTACGGCGAAGTTGTATATCATTTCCGCTTCCAAGGGTTCTATTGTGGATTTAACAGACTTGAATGTAGGTACTACTTTAACAGCGGATTACGAAGAACTGATTATTAGTGAACCGGTGGCGGAACAGGTTATTAAGAATCTGAAGCTGAAGGAAACTCCGGAAAAACTATTAAAGAAGATTTCCATCTCCAATCCGCAGGATACTCGTGTACTGTACATTACCGCTACAACGGAATCTCCGTCCGAGAGTATGAAGCTGGCCAATGAATTCATGGATGTCTCCTTGAAATACCTCCCGGATACCATGAGCACGAATCCGCCGAATGTGGCACAGCGTGCGAAGATGCCGGATAAGAAATCCGGACCGAGCAACAGCCGGAATACGCTGATTGGCGCGCTCCTTGGTTTTATCCTGGCATGCGGAATTCTGACCGTACAGTATCTGAAGGATGATACTATTCACTCGGCAGAGGAATTCGAAAACTACTTCGGAATTATGCCGATTGCATCCATTCCGGAAGGAAGCGGAGACCTGTTTGACAAGGAAGAAGAAGGCAAAAGGCGAGAAAAACGAAAGGGACGGAAACATCGTACGAAGAAAAATGGAGGTGCAAGATAAATGAAAAGTTTAAATATAGAATTACCGGCACTTCCGTACATGATGGAAGAAGCGTTTAAGAAGCTGAAAATCAATTTTCAGTTTGTGGGAAATGATACGAAGAAAATTCTGATTACCAGTAGCATTCCCAACGAGGGAAAAAGTTTTGTGGCGGTGCAGCTGTGGCAGATGCTGGCGGAATCCGGAAGCAAAACCCTGTTCCTGGATTTGGATATGAGAAATTCAGTGCTGATCAAGCGGCTGAATATGGAGTTTGAGGACGAGAATCCGTTGGGCATCGATTACTACCTTTCCGGACAGTGTGAATACGAGGACGTCATCTACAAGACCAACGTGGAGCACGGCGATTTCATTCCGTGCATCAACCTGTTGGAAAATCCGACATCGTTGATTGAGGACCATCGGTTTGAAGAGCTGCTGGATCGGCTCAGCAAGGAATATCGATATATTATCATCGACTCCGCTCCTTTGGTGGCGGCAGCGGATGCCAATGTCATTGCGACAATGAGCGATGGGGCGGTATTCGTGGTACGAAACGAATACACATCCCGGAAGTTAATTCGAACATCCATTCAGCAGCTGGAGCAGATTCACTGCAAATTGCTGGGGGTCGTATTGAATCGGGAATCCGTTTCGTCCAAGTCCTACGGGAAATATGGCTATTACGGTTATGATGGCTATTATGGAGGAGACCGGGAAGACAAATAGTGGATACGGTTATCAGATTACGTGGCGAATCGTTAATGATAATAATATAAAGAAAGGAGATTTTAGCTTGAAGAGACTTAAGTTAATTTTGTTAACGGCTATTCTTGCATTTACCATGGTAATGCCTTCGTTCGCTTTTGCGGCAGTGGACAGTCCGGCGAAGAACCCGACTTACACCGCAGTTGTAAAGGGTGCGAATTCCAAGACCTACGATGGAAAGTCTGCTGTAGTAAAGGTATACGTAATTACCGATGACGGTAGCGACAACATTAAGACGGAAGTAAAAACTATTACAACCCCTGTTAATGCCGGAACGTATAAATATACATTTAACGGCAAGACTGTGTATTACACCATCAAGCAGGCAAAGAACGTAGTATCTGTTACAAAGAACAAGACTTACACCAAGAAGCAGCTCAAAAAGAAGGGCAAGAGCTTCCAGATTAAGACGAAGAGCAAGAACAAGGGTAAGGTAACTTACAAGAGTTCTTCCAAGTATGTCAAGGTAAGCAAGAAGGGCAAAGTTACTATTTCCAAGAAGGCAAAGAAGGGTACTTACAAGATCAAGGTTACCGTTGCGGCAAAGGGCAACTACGGTAAGTGCGTAAAGTACATCAAGATTAGGGTAAAGTAATTATAAACAACCTTTTTACTTAAATACAGTTGCGAAATCTCCCCTCATTATTCTGGCCACGAAGAATATTCCGGGGGAGGTTTCGGCGGTTGTAATGAAATTTAAAAACAATAAAAATAGGAAGCAACACAGTACATTTTTACAATAGACATATTTTTGCTGGGGGGAGCGAAAATGCAGCAGAAAAAAGAAACAAGAAGACCATTCATCGAACATTGGCAAGTAATTAAAGCCATGTTGGTTATATACGACGTTATTTCAATTGCGGCAGCTTATTTCATCGCATTGCTGCTGCGGTTTGATTTTCATTATTCCGAAATTCCGTACGAATATCTTTCTCCGTACAAGAAGTATATCCCGTTCTACATTGTAATATGTGTCATAATCTATGCCGGAATGCGGCTCTATCGAAGCATTTGGCGATTCGCCAGCTACGATGAACTGTTGCGGGTGGTGAAATCTACCGGATTATGCGTACTGGTTCACGCAGCATTTGCGATTACTGTTCGCATGCCGATTTCTTACTATTTAATGGGACTAACGCTTCAGTTCGGTTTTACAATCGGTATTCGTTTTGCATATAGATTCATTCTTCTTTTACGATCTGATAAATACAAGAAGAGTCATAAGGTGAAGAACGTATTGGTAATCGGTGCCGGGAAAAGCGGATCCATGGTTATCCGAGAACTGAATACCACCAAACATCTGAACGACGAACCGCGATGCATAATCGATGATAATCCAAATAAATGGGGACGATTCATCGACGGGGTTCTGGTGTTCGGCGGCAGAGACCGCATTCTGGAAGCGGTGGATCAATTTAACATCGACAAAATCTATCTGGCAATTCCGTCTGTATCGCCGCAGATTCGGAGAGATATTTTGAACATTTGCAAGGAGACGGACTGCGAGTTGAAGAGCCTTCCGGGAATCTACCAAATCGCTAACGGAGAAGTATCTCTGTCGAAGATGCGTAAAGTGGAAATTGAGGACTTGCTGGGCAGAGATCCCATTAAGGTCAACCTGGATGATATTTGCAGCTATATTGAAAAGAACGTAGTTCTGATCACCGGCGGCGGCGGATCCATCGGATCGGAGCTGTGCCGGCAGGTTGCCGCACACAACCCGAAACAATTGATTATTTTCGATATATACGAGAACAACGCATATGATATTCAGCAGGAATTGATTAAGAAATATCCGGATTTGAACCTGGTAACGCTAATCGGTTCGGTTCGAGATAACAGAAGAATTTTCCAGGTGGTCGAGCAGTATCATCCGAATATCGTATTCCATGCGGCGGCCCACAAACACGTACCGTTGATGGAGGGCAGTCCGTGCGAAGCGATTAAAAACAATGTCATCGGTACCTACAATACCGCATTTGCGGCAATGATTCATAACGTCGATAAATTTGTGCTGATTAGTACGGACAAAGCGGTAAACCCGTGCAATATCATGGGCGCCACCAAGCGATTGTGCGAGATGATTGTGCAGGCCTTCGACCATTTGGTGAAGACGGGCAAAGCGGATGAAGCACCGCAGCTGTTCTGCAATCCGATTCTCAAAAAATGGGCGTCGACGCCGGAGAAGGATGAACAGCTGCGCCAAAGCAAGACGGAATTCGTTGCAGTACGGTTCGGCAATGTACTGGGCAGTAACGGCTCCGTGATTCCGCTGTTCAAGAAGCAAATTCTTGCCGGTGGTCCGGTTACCGTCACCCATCCGGATATCATTCGTTACTTTATGACAATTCCGGAGGCGGTCAGCCTGGTGCTTCAGGCCGGATGTTACGCCCACGGCGGCGAAATCTTCGTGTTGGACATGGGCGAGCCGGTAAAAATAGATACGTTGGCACGCAACCTCATCCGTCTGTCCGGACTGAAACCGGATGTGGACATCAAAATAGAGTACACCGGTCTCCGTCCGGGGAAAAGCTGTATGAAGAGAAGCTCATGGCGGAAGAAGGTCTTGAGAAGACGGACAACGAGCTGATTCATATCGGAAAGCCGATTCCCTTCGATGTGGAGTGGATGTTGGATCAATTGGAGCCTCTGATGGATGCGGCATATAAGAATAAGGATTATATCCGCGATTTGGTAGCGGATTTGGTGAGCACCTATCAGATTACTGACGAGAATCGGATGGTAAAGGGTGCTCAGTAGGGCAAATACGAACCGGCATGGAAGCGAACTCCATGCCGGTTATTTGTTGAGCAAGAATTGATTTTCGGGCAGAAAAAAAGAGACTTTGTTCATTTTCACGAATAAGCCTCACAACACTCTTATTATACCACTAAAAAATTTTAAAATTAAGACTGTTTTTAAAATTCTTTCCGCGCTATTATATAGACAACAAAAGAAGAAGTCCAAAGAACCAAGCGACAAACCTAACGGTTTTGGATATAGAAGGGTGTATCTGAAAGACTTCGGAATCGGAGGAAAGACCAATGGGTAAGTTCGAAGGATAGCTGATCCGAAACAGCAAATTTAGTCGAAAGGAGGTTAGACCAAAGGAAAAATTTAGCAGACAGGCTGGTCTGAAATAAAGCCAATGAGCTTTCATTAAAAAATCGGGGAAGCAGAAAGTGGAGGTAAGACCAAAAGTAGATTAGAAAACGGTAACTGACCTACAACAGTAATCTATCACAGGGAGGACGGACCAACACACAGTCTTAGCAGATAGCTGATCTGAAACACAGCAAATAGCCAACGGCAGAAAGTAGAGGTTAGACCAATGGGTAACGTAAAGGAAGGTATCCGAAAGTAGAAAATCCGTAAATTGTGGCTGATTAAGCTAAAGTAAAAACGGTTGATACGATAGAGGACGGAAGTTAATTTTCAGGATATCAATAAAGAAAGAAGTGGAAAAGTTAATGAATATGAAAGAAGAGTGCTAGGAGCCAGGTGAAATGAGGATATGTCACCTGGCTCTTGTGGTGCTATAAGAAAATAATGGCCCGTACCGGGCATACCGGCGCACAGTAGCCGCAATGAACGCATTTCTTCGGATTGATTTCCGCCAGCCCATTCTCGTTCCAGAAAATTGCTTCACTGACGCAGCGATTTTTGCAGGTGCCGCACCCTTCGCAGTCGGACTGATCCACCATCAATCGCTTGTTCGAAACATCCGGTTGGTAGTCCGCAGAAAGGCGTCCGCTAAAGAATTCCACCGCTCGATCTACCTGTTCCGTGTCCGCCATCCCAATCATTACCGAGGTATTACCTGGGATTCCGGCAGCGTACTCCAGACAACTCCTGTAATCGTGAATCAAGTTTCCGCCCCCAAAAGCTTTCATGGTAAAAATACCCTTTCCCGCATCCGCACATTTCCGAATTGCCGCTTCCATCTCCTTTCGGGTTCCCGGTTCCAATCCTTTCCGAATGCCCATTCCATCTTGATTAATCAGCGTAAATACCACATCGCATTCTGAAATTGCGGCCATTTCCGCGCAAGCATCCACATGATGGGTGGAGATGCCGATTGCTTTTATAAGACCTTTGGCTTTCAAATCGCAGAGCGACCGCCATGCATCTTTCCTTGCATAGAAATCCTCTGTTCCGCGGACTTCATGAAGCAGGAAAAGATCGACTGTATTAATATCCAATTGTTCCAGGCATTCCAGAACGGCCGCTTCCGTTTCCGCATATCCTTCCTCTAAAGTCTTGCTGCAGATGATCGGAAAGTCCAGATCCCTTTGGCGGATTTCATCCAGTGCCGGCCGGAGATATCGATAGGTATCGTAATACTGAGCGGTATCCAGGAAATTAATGCCCTGTTCCACCGCGTGTACAATTATCCGGGAACCAGCTTCGATATCTAAATTTTTCTGGGAAAACCCCATCGTCAGGGTCCCCATACCTACGGGCGTGACGGAAATCCCCGTCCGGCCCAATATTTTTTTTACCATAAATACTCACCTTCTGAATGTAATAACCCTAGTATTATAGCACGAAATAGAAACGTCAGGGAATGGTATTGAAAAACACCGATTTTTCGTGGGTGGAATATAAGTTTCATCTATTGGTAAAGCGGTAAATTCTTCGATATATTAAATTATATAATGATTTTTGAGATTCGGAAGGAGATGGACGAGATGATAAGAGGGGAGGAAAAGGCTTCAAGAGGCGGAGCGTGTGCCGCATTGCAGTACTGGCCGCATTACTGGTGGTAATGCTGGGCAGCACGGTGTTCGGGGCGTCGACGGTTAAGAAATACCACGATATTCCGGCGTACCAGATGCGGGATGTGTATTCTCAGAAGCAGGTGAAAATCGGGCCGATTGATGTACGGGATGGTGAGAAGTTGTACAGCGAATCAAATGTGAAAGATGATGTTACATTTACGATTTACAACAGCACTTTACAGAAAATCGATCAAGTGGTGACCACGAAGGACGGAAAACTACCGGAGCTGACTTTGACGGAAGATTTCAATTACATTTTCATGGTGCTGGATAACGGATCGGAAAGAAGCCAGCGCCGGATGAATCGTTGCTATATTTGGATTCATGATGGAAAAATGTTAGATATCAAGAGTTATGAAAAGAATCTGGCCCAGTGGGAAAAAGATAACCCGGATAAGAAAGTAACCGATACGGTCCGCGTAAAATGTTACAACGAAATTACGAGTTTTAAGGTATACAACAAGGAATTCAACGAAGATACCAGCCGCCTGGACGCCAACAAAAATGCACCGCAGGAAACGAAGGAACTTGGAAATATCTTCGTATACTACAAAGGAAAGCCGGTGGGTGAAGGGGTAAATATCATTTTTACCAGCGACCGGGAGACCGTCGAAGCGAAAACGGATGTGAACGGAAAGGTGCATCCGGTGCTGTTGGAGGATGTGAACTACATGGTTTCTACGGATGACTCCAGATACGATATTGAACCGTTCCCTATCGCTGCAAAGGATAAGAGCGAATACGATGCGGGCAGATATTTTTATGACCACTCTACTTGTCATCGTGTGGGTCTGCGCTACGAAGTGCGAGATCCGAAGACCGGCGAAGTGCGCATCGAACCGAAAGACGATGCGCTGAATCCGATTGTCCTTCTGGACAAGGGGCAGGCTCATAAGCATGACAAGCCGCTTACCAGCCTTTCCGGCAACGTAACGGTGGAAGGCATGCAGTTCAAGGATATCGTGCTTCTGGACCGGAAGGTGAATCGGGATATTCCGGAACTGGGTGAAAAGGACTATCGGGTGATGGATATCACTACCGTGAACCCACACCGGGGCGAAATCTGCAAGCTGGCCAGTGGAGATTTCACGGTAACGACTTCGTCTTTTGGTCGGACCGTGGACAACGTCTACCGCATCGATGCCAACGGCGCGCTGCAGGAATGCGACTTTGAGCAGAAGAACGGTAAGGTGCGTTTCCATGTAAACGCGTTGCCGGCGGAATCCGTGGTTCTGGAATATTCCAATGAAATCAATCCGGTGCTGAAGCTTTCTGCCACCGCATACACATACAACGGCAAGGTTCGGAAGCCGAGCGTTGCGGTAAAAGCAGGGGAAAAGACGTTCTCCGCCTCCGAGTTCGCCGTGAAGTATTCCGGTGGCCGAAAGAACGTGGGCAAATACAGCGTGACAGTCACCATGAAGGGCAAATATACGGGCAAGAAGACCGTTACTTTCCGCATCAATCCAAAAGGGACAGCGGTGCAGAAGCTGACAAAGGGAAGAAAGCAGATGAAGGTGACTTGGAAGGCGCAGAAGACCCAGGTGAGCGGATATCGGATTCAGTACAGCACTTCTTCCAAGTTCAAGAAAGGTACTCACATCAAGACGGTGAAGAGTTATAAGACGAAATCGCTCAAGGTAAAAAAATTAAAGGCGAAGAAGAAGTATTACGTTCGGATTCAAACCTATAAGACGGTGGGTGGAATCAAATACTACTCCGGCTGGTCCAAGACGAAGAGCGTAAAAACAAAATAAATGGAGTGCATGGAGGCGGCTTCCGAGGCGGAGCCGCCTCTTCCTATGATTTTCTTTTTTGCATGTAAGAGGTACCGAAATATGCGTTATTGTAGCATTTCCTTCGATATGATAAAATAGTAACGTATCTATAAAGGGATTCAGAGAACGAGGAGGAGAACGTGAACGACTACAATAAGGAATATAACGCAAAACTCACCACCCCGGAAAAGGCGGTGAAGGTGATTAAAAGCGGTGACTGGGTGGACTACGGTTGCTTGCATGCGTATCCGGCGCTTTTGGACCGGGCACTGGCGGACCGCAAAGAGGAACTGGAAGACGTGAAGGTGCGAAGCCTGCTGATGCATGGCCCCCTTCATATTGTGGAGGAAGACCCGAATCAGGAGCATTTTACGTATAATTCGTGGCACATGGTTAAATTCGAACGGAATCTGTGCGACCGAGGCCTGTGTTATTTTATCCCGATGCTGTTCCGAAATCTGCCGGGATACTACCGCCGTTTCCTGGACGTTGATGTGGCCATGATGGCGGTCACACCGATGGATGAAGAAGGGTATTTCAATTTTTCCGTAAACAACGCAACAGCTCGTGCCGTGCTGGATACGGCGAAAGTAATCATCCTGGAGATTAACGATAAGCTTCCGAGACTGTTCGGAAAAGAGAATAAGGTGCATATTTCGGAAGTAGATGCCATTGTGGAAGGCGAACACCCGGATTTATTTGAAATCCCATCCGCTTCCGGCAGCGAAATCGATGAGTTGATTGCCAATCAGATTGTTTCACAGATGGAGGACGGTTCCTGCGTACAGCTGGGTGTGGGCGGTATGCCGGATTTGATTGGAAAGAAAATTGCCGAATCGGATTTGAAGAATCTGGGTGTTCACTCGGAACTGATTGTAAATGCCAACCTGGATATGTATAAGGCGGGCAAAATCACCAACTCCAACAAGACCGGCGAGATGAAGGGAAAGACCGTCGGCGGACTGGTGTACGGAACAAAGGAGCTGGTGGAATGGACGGCAGAAAATCCGGACGTAATGATTTGTCCGATGGACTACGTGAACGATGTGAACATTATCCGAAGTCTGGATAAGTTTACATCGATTAACAGCTGCGTCGGAGTGGATTTGTTCGGTCAGATTAGTTCTGAGTCCGCAGGAACTCGTCATATCAGCGGAACCGGCGGACAACTGGATTTCCTTACCGGAGCCTACGATAACCCTACGGGAAAGAGTTTTATCTGTATGCCGTCTTCTCGCGTGGATCGAAAGGGTGTGCGCCATTCCAACGTACATGCCACGTTCCATGGGGATATCATTACGGATCCGAGAAGCCAGAGCTATCAGTTGGTGACCGAATACGGAATGGTGAACCTTGCCGGACGTTCCACTTGGGAGCGGGCCGAAATGCTGATCAGTGTTGCTCACCCGGATTTCCGGGAGGAGCTGATTCAGTCCGCGGAAGAAATGAAAATCTGGCGCCGAAGCAATAAGCTGAAGTAGGGGAGGAGAAACCGTTTCTCAACACAGCATAAAAAAGAAGTGTATCTCGTTTATCGCGAGATACACTTCTTTTGTTCTAAAGATTAATCATCATCGTCGTCGTCGTGATCGTCGTGAGAACTCTTTTTCGATGATGCCGCTTTCTTCTTGGCAGCGGCGGCTTTTCGTTGAGCCGCTTCACGTGCTCGATCGGCAAAGTAGGTGGAACGTCCGCTTTCCGTTCCCTTGGTATAGTATTCGCCGTTGACGTGAGTTACGTCACTTGGTTGGGATTTATAATGTCCCTTCTTCGCTTTCGGAATCTGGTTCATAATCTTTCCCCACAGAGCTGCAGCCGGTCCGGACATGGAAGTGAGCTGCATGTTCACGTCGTTTCCGATCCACAGCGCTGCCGCGTAGGATGGGGTGAATCCATCGAACCAAATATCGAACTCGCTGGAGGTCGTACCTGTTTTACCACCGGCCTGTACGCCGCTGATTCCAGCCGGGGATCCGATTCCCTGGCTGACAACGGATTTCAGCATGTCTGTCATGACAAAGGCAACGCCTTCATCCAGCACCTTTGAGGATTCAGACTTGCTGGTGAGCAGTACCTTTCCGTTGCGGTCGGTGACCTTGGTATATGCAATGGAGGATTGACGCACACCGCCATTCGGGAATGCCGCATAGGCCTGTGCCATCTCTAGCGGAATAACACCGTTGGTGAGACCACCCAGAGCCAATGCTGCCGGGTTCAAGTCGTTGGTACCGCCTTCCCGGTCTAAAGTGGTGATTCCGAATTTCTCCACAAGATCGGCAATGTACTCCGCACCGACCTGGAGTTCCAGCTTAACGGCGCAGACGTTGATGGAATTTTGCAATGCCTTTCGCATCGTTACCGCACCGCTGAAGGAGTTGCTGGCGTTCTGCGGCCAGGTCTGTCCGTTAAAGGTCATTCGTTCATCCACAATAACGGAGGACGCGGTCAGGTAATCGCCATAATACTTGCTGCCTTGTCGGTCATGGCCGGTATCCTTGAACGGGAATTTCTTTCCTTCGGATGCCAGGTCATAACTCTTCTGGAGTGCGCCCGAATATACGGAAATCGGCTTGATGGAGGATCCGGACTGACGCGGATTCAGTGCTCTGTTGTAAAGCTGACGTCCTTGCTGTTTTCGTCCGCCTACCATCGCCTTAATCTTACCGGTTCCGACCTCTACGATAACCATGGATGCCTGCGGCTCGATGGTTTTCTCCGGAAGGGTATAGGCATTCTCGGTGATGGTTGCCGTGTTTTTGCCCAGTTTAATCCAATCCGGATACTTCTTGAAGAATTTAGCAGAGATGACAAGATTATCGTTGTCATCCATGCTCTTGTATTTCTCCGGAATATTGATGTATCCGCCGTTATACATGTAGAGCTTGCCGCCTTCATTCACGTAAGTCGGTTTGAACTCCAAACTGTAACCGGCACTGGTGTTGTAGATGTTCAAGCGGTAGCCGGATTTGATGGTCAGAGAACCGTCCTCGTTAACTTTGCATTCCTGGCTTTTCAGCTTAAATTCATTCTTGCTGTTAAAGAAGTTGCGGTAGGAATACAACATAATTCCGCCGCCGGAATTGATGATATTTCCGTTTCCGTCGGTGCTGTAACCGGCGATAGACGGGAAGTTGGAATCCTTATTGAATTCTTTTACGATCATTGCCTGGGCATGGGAGTCTACCGTGGAGTAGATGTTCAAACCGCCGGTGTATACCAAATCCGTTGCCTTGTCTTCGGAATAATCGTACTTCTCCATCAGATCCTGAATAACTTCATCCAACAGGTATTCATGGAAGTAGGAATATTTGCTGGCCTTGTTGGAAAGCTGTGCATTCAAGAACTTCGTCAGCTTCTGTCCCTTGGCTTTGTTGTACTGGTCTTCGGTGATGTAACCCTGATCCTTCATCAGCGCCAGACAGGTTTCCCGGCGATTCTTGGATTCGTCGTTAGCAACGTATTTGTTCGGACGTTTTTTGATGATGGTATCGTTGTCATCCGGTGTTTCACCGCTACCCAGCATTTGAACCAGTGCGTAGCTGTCCGGTGCCTGCGGAAGAGCTGCCAGAGAAGCGCACTGTACCAGCGATAAGTCTTTCGGCTTCTTTCCAAAATAAGATTCGGATGCCGCTTCGACACCGTAGTTACCGAAGCCCAAATAAATGGTGTTCAGGTAGGCTTCGACGATTTCCTTCTTCGAGAGCTTTCTTTCGATTACAGCAGCGTAGTACATTTCCAGCACTTTACGCTTGATGCTTCGGGTACTCATGGTTTCCGGCAGATAGACGTTACGCGCCAACTGCTGGGTAATGGTACTGGTACCGCTGATTTTTCCGGAGCCGGTGATGGACTGGAACACCGCACCAATCATACGAGTCCAGTTGAAACCGTGGTGCTTCCAGAAGGTTTTGTCTTCCAGTGCAACAAAGGCGTTTACCAGGTTTTCCGGCATATCTTCATATTTGCAGATTTTCCGGTCCTGCGTGTAGTAGGCCGAATCCACTGCTCTGCCTTCATCATTGTAGATGACAGAACTCTGCTGGATATTGTCGTAGATGTTCACCGGATCAATTTTCGGGGCCTTTGTAATAATCACAAAGGAATAACAGATGAAAATCATGACACAGAGAACACCGGCGAGGATAATATCTCGGAAAAGATGGAAGAAGCTGAATTTCTTCGGCTTATTCTTGATGTGCTTTCCTTCTTTCACTATAGTCTCTCCTTGAGAGGAATCGTAATCCGGATTCTCCACGAAAAGAGAAAGGAAACGAGCAGCGCGTTTGCCTTTCTTCTGGCGAGCAGCCTTCTTTTCCTGGCGAGTTAATTTCGGTTCCTTTATTTCTTTGACATCTGCTGCGTCGTCTTCCAGAAGAACATCGGAAACGGCGGAGATTTCCTTGCTTCGAATCAAGTCTTCCGAAGAAACTTCGTCCGGTTCTGTTTCTTCGGCATCGTGTGAATTTCCCTCATCGTGTGGATTTTCATCCGCATTTTCTTCTGACTCGGCAGGCTCCTCCGTCGGAGGCACTTCCGTTTCTGTTTCGGCTGTGTCATCAGCCTCAATCACATCATCATCGGAAAGGGGAAGGCCGGTATCATCCGGTTCCGTATCAGTATCGTCAATGACCTCCAGTGGTGTTACATCCTCTGTGGCATTTTCTTCTGATTCTTTGGAGACATCTTCTTCAGCATCGGAGTCCGGGCATTCCGATGCGCCATCTTCAATCGGCTCCTCGGCATCTGCCGCTGCAGTTTCGCTTTCAGATGATATCAATGAATTAGCGTAGGCTGCACCTGCTGCCGCATCGGAGCTCTCCAAATCGGCATCCGAGGCAATGTCGTCGTTTAGATCTTCCAGATTCAAATCCGTCTCATCGGAATTGCGGGAATCGATGCTTTCGAAATCGAAATCGTCTGCTTCCGAAGGTGGGGCATCCGTTTCAGGTTCTTCATCTACAAGCTCCGGTTCCAATTCCGTTTCTGAAGGAGTCGATTCTGCATTCAAGGATTCTTCCGGATCGTCAATCAAGAAGGACGAGATATCCGTATCATCCTGAACTTCTTCGTCGGCGCCGAACTGAGAAAGATATTCTTCTACTTCTAAATCTTTGTCAGTCCGCTGATCGTTGTCTTTTTGCATGTTATATCCTCCCATAAAGATATTCCATTATATCATAATATGGATACATCTTGTAGCTTTTTTGAATTTAAAAACAAGATGATTGATTCGATTCGGTGTTCGTTAGAATCCAAAAATGTTTCGGTCCATTATCGGACTGTTCAGAATGCCGTTGGCAATTTTTGCGGCGGTCTTGTCCGTAATCTGCAGATGAATTCCATCCATGTTCCGATTCTTAGCGGAAAGGAACGTCAGAATTGTGAAACCGCAATCCGGCTTTTCCGGAATCGTTGCATCGACGGTGGAAACGTCATTGGCTTTGTTATATGCATCCTGAATCAATTGGAATAATTCGTTTTTCGTATTCTCATAAGGAGAATCGGTGATTGTTGTATTGATTTTCACGTCGGACAACTCAGCAGCGTTGAGGTTTTCTTTTACAATCTGCTTAAGATATTTGTCGTTCATGCCCATCGTATTAAGTCGGAGGTTCAGCGTGGAGGAATCTGCACTGAGATTCTGAATGCTGTTGATGCCGAAGATATCTTTCTCCTTGTATCCTTCCGGGACGTTGTCCTTGTCAAAGCGGTAGGTGCCGTTTTTGAAGGTGTAGAGGAAGGTGATCAAGCGATTTACCGCTTTCTTGGAATAGGCCGTGCTCGGCAACTGTTCCGTAAGCTCCTTGTATTCATAGTAGGAATCCGGAAAATCCTTCTTGTTGTCATCCTCAAAGTCCTCAATCCGGTCGTCCAAATAGGTGGTCACGGATTCCATCGAATAGGAATCAATTAGAATTGTGGCCTGAATTCCGGTAGGGGACATATTGCCGTTATTTTCGACCTTTACATCCGCCAGCTGGAAGGAAACGGATTTGCTCTTCAGATGCGTGAGAATGTTTCCCAGAAGCGAAATCGGGTTCGGTTGTGCGGCCGTAGATTGAGAAGGAACGCCGGTCGGAATGCCGCCGATTCGAATTCGGAGTGCGGAGTCGCACCGACGAGAAACCTTTTTATAAGGGATCGACACCGTCTGAAGGCTGTTCCCGAAAGAATTGCGGGAAATATAAGAAGATTCCCCTTGGGTCAGCAAGATAATTCGAGATTTCTTCGGAATATATTTTTTCGAAATATTCCGTGCGCCGGTGTGGTGATTGTTGTCATTATAAAGGAAGACAACGTTCACTTCGCCGTGGTTGAGCCCGTGCTTTGCGAAGTATTCCGCAACTGCATAGGCGGAGATGTCTTGCTGAAAAGTTTTGTTGTTGTATTCCATTGCCAGCACGGTGGTCGGAGTGTGTTTGTCCGCCTTGGAATTCGTCTTTCGGATAATCACATTCTTGTTGTCATCGATGGTAAACTTTACGTTATTCACATCGCACCAGTCGGTGAGCAGGTGGGTGATGCGGTCGGTGCTGTCAACATCTTCCATATGGCTCTCGATGGAGTCTCGCATGTTGCTCAGTTCTCTTTTATCCACGAGGTCGTACATTCGATTCAGGCGAGCGATGCTGTAGCTGAAGATTCCAATCACCACCGCGGCGAACACTGCGATACACAAAATGATTTTTTTCTTTTTTGTCATTGAATTATACCGTCTTTCCATATATAATTAACCGAATTCATTATAACCCGATTCAGCAGATTTTAAAAGTGAAAAAAATAAAAAAACTGTTGCAAGGGATTGTGAAAGTGTGCTATAATACTAATTGCGTCAAATGAGATGTAAATTTTTGAGAACAAAGGAGGTGCGGCAAATGTCCAGGAAATGTGAAGTTTGCGGTAAGGGACAGACTTCGGGAAACGCTGTTTCTCATTCGAATAGACACTCCAGAAGAAAATGGAATGCGAATATTCAGACAGTAAGAGTCAGTGAGAACGGTTCGGTCAGAAAGGCGAATGTTTGCACAAGTTGTCTGAGATCTGGCAAGGTTAACCGTGCCATCTAGTCCATACAGGCTGTGTAAAAGTCTTAAACGGATTTCCGTTTAAGACTTTTTTTATATGCAAATATTGTATGCAGAGCAATTGCGCTGTGATACAATTTATTCGATACGAGGTGAAGGAGGTTTCAATATGGCAACGATGTCGAAGAATGAATACGGTGTCATTTCCGTCGCGGGAAGTGCAATTACCCGGATGATTGTGGACAACCTTCTTTCTTTTGAAGATACCTTGCTGCCGTGCAATCGGAAAGGCAAGCTGCTTCGGAAGGGTATTTTTACCGGAAACCATGAGCTTGGAAATTCCGTCGAAATCCGGGAGAAGTCGGAAGGCATTCACGTGGATATTTTTGCGGTGGCGGCCGTTCACGGAACTTTGGCGGGAGCTTCTCAGCAATTGTTTAACATGGTGGAGGAAGATTTCGGCGTGCTGTGCCTGGAGAAACCGGCGGAAATTCGAATGAATATCATGGGCTTTCTGCCGGAGGGCGGGAAGCAGCCGGTGGGAAGAAAGTATACCTTGAGAAGAAGAAATGTACGGGAAAAAGAGTGACGGGATGCTGAAATTATCGGATGACATTGCCTCGGTTCGAGGTATCGGGAAGAAGAAAAAAGAGCTTCTCGGAAAGCTGAAAATCGCCACGGTACGGGATTTGATGGACCATTTTCCGGTGCGGTATCGGGATTGGCGGTGGAACTGGTTTTCCAAGGATTTGGAAGACGGCGGGGAGTATCGCGTTGCCGGAAAGCTGGAGCGAAAGAGGTTCAGCGCGTACGGCGGCCGAAACGGAAAAACCCCGATGCTGGAATGCATCTTTCGGGACGGATACGGTCAATACAAGGTGTGGTTCTACAATATGCCTTTCTTGGATAAAAATCTGCGGCTGAATAAAGGGTACGTCGTCTTTGGCAGATGCCGGAGACGGGGCTGGGACGATTTGCCGATTTTTGACAATCCGGAAATCTGTCCGGAAGGCAGTGCGAAGGATCTGGAGCGAAAGGGATATCTCCCGGTATACGGGTGTACGGCGGGCGTTACCACCAATGATTTCAATCGGTGGATTAAGTATGCGCTGCAGGCACTGGAATACGATGCGGAATGGATTCCGGAGGACGTGATTCGAAAGCGAAAACTCTGCACCGAAAAATATAAATACGAACAACTTCATTTTCCGGAATCGCTGCAGGGGTATCGGATTGCTCGGTCGCGCTATATATATGAAAAATTGTTTTTATACCAACTTGTCACGCAGTGGAATCGAGCGCAGCTCTGTCACGAGGCGGGGGATTCCTCGGTGGCGGAAACCGATCTGACGCCGTTTCTGGAGAAGCTGCCCTTCGAGCTGACGGAGGGTCAGAAAAGTGCGGTGTGGGACATTCAGCAGGATTTGAGCTCTTCAAGACCGATGAATCGGTTGGTTCAGGGAGATGTGGGCTGCGGTAAGACGGCGGTGGCGGAGACGGCGCTGTACCGGGTGGCGGCGACCGGCGGACAGTGTGCGTTCATGGCGCCCACAGAGATTCTGGCGCGGCAGCATCATGAGAAGCTGTCGAAGGATTTTGAACCTCTGGGGATTCGCTGTGTTCTGCTCATTAGCGCTTTGAGTGCGCCGGAGAAGAAGAAGGTGCTTCAGGAAATTCGGGAAGGAACGGCCGATGTGGTGGTGGGAACGCATGCCATCATCCAGGAGAATGTGATTTTTCAGAACCTGGAACTGGTGATTACCGACGAGCAGCATCGATTTGGTGTGAATCAGCGGCGTTTGCTGATGGAGAAATCCCGAATTCCTAACGTGCTGGTCATGTCCGCAACGCCGATTCCGCGGACGCTTCAGGCCACAGTGTACGGAGATATGGATTTTTCCATGATTCGGTCCAGACCGGCAGAGCGAAAGAGCATCATCACCCGGGTGGTAAATCACCGCTTGCGGTCGAAGGCGTATGCTCAGGTGAAAAAAGAAGTTCAAGGCGGAAATCGGGCCTATATCGTGGCGCCGGCTATCGATGAAGGGGAAGAAATGGTTTCCGTGACAGCACTGTATCGAGAGGCAAAAAAATGGTTTTCCCCGGCGGTGGTGGCCGTGCTTCACGGAAGGATGGACCCTTCGGAAAAAGAACGAGTTATGGCGGAGTTCGCTGAAGGAAAGATTCAGGTTCTCGTATCCACGGTGGTAATCGAGGTGGGTATCGATGTGCCGGAAGCCACTGTGATGGTTATCGAGAATGCCGATCGGTTCGGACTGGCGCAGCTGCACCAACTTCGCGGAAGAGTGGGGCGGAGCAATCGGCAGTCCTACTGCTGGCTGGTAAACTACAGCGATTCGGAAGGTGCGGCGGATCGACTTCAGATTATGCAGGAGACGGATGACGGGTTCCTGATTAGTGAGGAAGATTATCGCCTTCGCGGACCGGGAGATGTGCACGGAACCATGCAGCACGGAAGCATGAGCATGTTAGGAGAATTTCTGAAATACGAACACATTCTTCAATATGCAAAAGAGGATGTGGAAGAGATGGATTTGCTTCATCTGGATGAAAACGTGCGAAACAAAATGAAGCAGTACCTTTGGGATAATTACGAGAATACGATATAAATATTGCTATAGAAAAAATAAGGAGCGTGAATCAATGAGAATTAATGCGGGAGATTATAAATTTCGAAAAATTGAGCTTCCGGCGGATATCCGGCCGACCACCGAGAAGGTTCGGGAGGCCATCTGCAGCATGGTGATGCCGTCAATTCCGGAGGCCAACGTTCTGGATCTGTTTGCCGGATCCGGGGTGCTGGGATTGGAACTGCTTTCCCGTGGGGCGGGTCATTGTCGGTTCAATGACTGTTCCAGAAAGCATGTTGCTATCGTTCAGGAAAACATCGACCACTGCAAGGCGAATGACAAGGCCACCGTATCCACGATGGATTTCCGAAAGTGCCTGGATTCTCTGCAGAAAAAAATGGATTTGATTATCCTGGATCCGCCGTACCGGGCCGGCTATTACGAAGAAGCAATCGAGAAAATAATGGAGAACGACCTCCTTGCGGAGGGAGGCTTAATTGTTGCAGAACATCTGTACGAAGAAACTCTTCCGGAGGAAATTGCCGGCCTGAAAAAGATGAAAGAGAAGAAGTACGGAACCATTGGAGTGGATATCTACACAAGAGCCTAAAATGGTTGCATAGCTTGTTGTATTTTGATAGAATTAACTGAAGAGGTAGGTGAAAATATGAAACGTACCGCATTGTATGCCGGTTCTTTCGATCCAATCACAAACGGTCATCTGGATATCGTGGAACGGGCGGCACATATGTTCGATTCGATTACAGTGGGAGTTCTGGTGAACAACTCAAAGAAACCGATTCTGACACTGGAAGAACGAATTCAGGTAGTGAGGGAGGCGACGACCCATCTCGACAATGTGGAAGTGGAAAGTTTCGGCGGCCTTTTAGCGGATTATGTAAACCGGAAGCAGTTCAGTGCAGTGATTCGAGGTCTTCGCGCGACAACGGATTTCGAATATGAGATTCAGATGGCGCAGATGAACGATCGATTGTACACCGGAAGTACGGAAACCATTTTTTTAATGACGAATCCGAAATATTCTTTTATCAGTTCTTCATTAATAAAGGAAGTGGCGTCTTTGGGAGGCGATGTATCCGGCCTTTTGCCGGAGTGTGCGCTGCAAGCGATTCAGCGGAAATTTGTAGAGCGAACAGAAGACGGACATAATTCGAATTTATATGTATAAATGGGAGGATTAATGCTATGAGTGATGCATCCATTAAAGTAATGCAGCTGCTGGATGAATTGGAAGATATCCTGGAGACTGCCTCGAAGGTTCCTTTCTCGGACAAGGCCATTGTGGATAGCGAAGAGATTTCGCAGATTATCAGCGACATTCGACTCAGCATGCCGAAGGATATTCAGCAGGCACAGTGGGTGAAGGATGAACAGGATCGAATCATCAACGAAGCAAAAGCAGAGTACGACAAGGTAATCGTTGCAGCGAAGAAGCAGGCAGAATATCTTGTGGAGACGGATGTAATCAAGAGAGAAGCAGAGAAACGTGCCGGTGCGGTAATCGCAGAGGCGGAGAGCCACGGACGGTACATGAAGCTGCGTTCTTACGAATACATCGACAAGATGTTGTACGATATGCAGAATGAAATCGCAAAGCTGGCGACCGATTACATTCAGCCGATGAACGATCACTTCACGGAGATGCTGAATGGAATCAACACCCAGGTGAACAGCAACCGTCAGGAAATGCGGGATATGGCAGAGCGCATTCAGAGCCGGGAAGCGGCTTCTGATGACCGCTATGCATCCTACGGAGAAGATGAAGAGTAACATCGTTGGAATTGTTGCGGAATTCAACCCTATGCACTTCGGCCATCGCTATCTGATTGAAGAGGCGAAGCGCCGGACGGGGGCGAGTGCCGTGGTATGTGCCTTGAGCGGTAATTTCGTACAGCGAGGCGCACCGGCTGTTCTGGATAAATGGCAGCGAACGGAGATTGCCTTGCAAAACCACGTCGATTTGGTGCTGGAGATTCCGACGGTACACTGCCTCGGAAATGCCGCGATATATGCGGCTTCTGGAGTTCAGTTGCTGGAGGCTTTCGGTGGAGTTACCCACATTGCGTTCGGAAGCGAATCCGGTGATTTGGAAGGATTGCGGAAGGTTTCTGACTATATGCGGGAACATGAGTCCGAAATTCGCCGGAAGATTGCTTTGCGCCGAAAGTCGGGGGAGAGCTACCCCATTGCTCGGGAGAATGTACTGAGAGAATCCGACATGAAGGAAGTCTCTATGTATCAGGCATCTAACGATATTTTGGCTTTGGAATACCTGAAGAATATCCGGGCTATGAAACCGGTTGCCGTGCAGCGACAGGGAGCCGGATATCACGAGACGGATTCACCGGAAAAAGAATTCTGGAGCAGTACCGGAATCCGAAAGGCGATTTCGGAAAATCGACTGCCGGAGGATCGGGTACCCTGGTCTTCCGAGAAACTGGATTTCCATATTTCGGAAGAGAAATGGTTTCAAGGAATTAGATATGCGATTCTCATGAAAACACCGGAGGAACTGGACTCTGCTCCGGGTGGAGGAGAAGGTCTGGGAAACCGCTTGAAGGAGGCAGCTCGAAAGGCGCAGTCCTTGGATGAGCTGATTCTGAATACGAAATCCAAGCGATATACCTATACCAGAATTTCCAGGTGGCTGTATCAGATTCTTCTGGGGATTACCGTTGAACTGCAGAATCGGTCGCCGGAATACCTGCGGGTACTGGGTTTCAGCGAGAGAGGTCGGGAAATTCTTCGGGAAACCAAGAGAAACGAATGGAATCGACTGCCTTTTGTGGATAATATCAACAAATGCGGGTTGGATTCCCGGATGCTTCAGATGGATGTACTGGCTTCGGATGTGTATAATCTGATGACCGGTCAATCGGTTTGGGACGGTTCCGACAACTGCCGAAGGGTAGTTATAAAATAATTTAGAAAAGACTTGACAATATGCATGTGCAAAGCTATAATTAATTGTTGTAACGCGTAAATAAACAAAATCAGATAGAGTTATAAGGAGGTGTCGACAGTGGCAGTACCTAAGAGGAAAACATCAAAAGCAAAGACTGGAAGCAGAAAGTCTGCGAATATGAAGATGGGCGCTCCTGGACTTTCAATTTGTCCTCAGTGTCATGAGCCTAAGCTTCCGCACAGAGTTTGTCCAAACTGTGGTTACTACGACGGAAAAGACGTTGTAAACGAAAACTAATTGATGTTTGATTGTGAGTGATTCAAGCATAGCTTGAATCACTTTTTTTATGCAAAGTATACGGATTTTGCAATCCAATTGAATATGGAGTATAATAATACGATATTTAGGTTTAGCTTATTTTGAGTGATATACAGGGAGGGACGATGGCAGTCGGTTCTGGAAAGAAGAAAAAACAGACGAAAAAAACTGCAGCAAAAACAAAAGAAACTGCATCCTCTCCGCATCTAAAGGAATGGCAGGAGCAGATTCGAGAGCTTCAGGAGCAGCGGAAACGGGATTACCGCATTCTGGATAAGATTTGGGGCATCATATTTTTGGCCGTAGGAATTTTTCTGGTGATTACGACGCAGCTGAACACCACCGGCACCTTTGGAAATGCGATTCACAGTCTCGCGTTTGGACTTTTTGGGCTGATGGCGTATGCTTTGCCGTATTATTTTATTGCGCTGGCTCTCTGCCTGTTCCTTCGAAAAATGCAGCACATCAATGGAAGGACGACATTTTTCTCCTTCCTGATTTTTGTCGTGCTGTGTATTCTGAATTCCTATCGTTACTTGGATGAGACGAACATACAGCTGTCCATCTCCGCAATCGGTGATTTTTTCGACGGTGGAATTCAGCTTCGGAACGGCGGCGTTTTCGGCATGTGGCTGGGAGGATTGATTATCAAGCTGCTGGGAAAACCGGGCTTGATTATTTTTGCGGTGGCGGTGATTGCCATCTCCGTTCTCTTGGTTGCGGATACGCCGATTTCCAAGTATCTAGGCAAGAAACGAGAGCAACGGGAAGAAAAGACTATTCTTCGGGAAATGCTGACCGAGAAGAGAGAGGCTCAGGCGAAGACCATGCCGGAAGAGAGCGGCGTCCCGATTATCACCCCATCTCATTCGGTGCCGCAGGTAAAGAACCCGCTGGCATTTCCGATGGAGGAAGGGGCTCGGCAAAACTTCATGCAGAACCTAGAGGGAGCGGATTTCGGCGAGTCGATTGTAACGCCGAAAAAGGAAGATCCGACGATTTCGGAGATACCGGCAGAACTGCCGGAGGAACCGAAAACAGAATCACTGCAGTACGGACTGGACGGAGGCGATTCTTCGTATGACAATACCGGTTTTGGGCTGGACGGCGGAAATGCTTCCGGCGCAGGTCTTGGACTGGGACTCTCGGGAGGCTTTGCATCGCCGGAAAACGCGGCTACGGCGCCGAATCCTTTTATGGATGATTTTATAAGTGTGGATTCGGCAACGACGGAGTCGATGGGGCTGAATGCGGAACCGGAAAAAGTGTCGGCATTGTCGACACCCGCGGCTACGGAAAATATCAAAGAAATCCGGAAGGAGAATACTCCGACGGCACTGGAAAATACGGAGATGGCGCTTCAGGCGGAGGAGAATTTGGCCAAGAAGATTCCGGCCACATCCTATGTGTTCCCGCCTGTGGATTTGATGAAGAAGCCGAGGGCAAAGCAGATGCAGATGAATGAACATCAGCTTCAGCAGAAGGCGGCTTTGCTGGAGAATACATTGCAGAATTTTCATGTGGATGCGAGGGTGCTGAATGTCACCCAGGGATCGTCGGTAACGCGGTACGAAGTGCAGCCGGCGGTGGGTGTAAAGGTCAGCAGCATTACGAAGCTGGCAGATGATATCGCCTTGAACCTTCGGGCGAAGAGCATCCGAATCGAGGCCCCGATTCCGGGAAAAGCGGCCGTGGGAATTGAAGTGGAGAACGAGAAACCGGATATGGTTTCCATTCGGGAACTGATTGATTCCAAGGAATTTCGGAACGCTGCATCGAAGATTAGCTTTGCGGTGGGAAAGGACATTTCCGGACGCAATGTAATTGCGAACCTGAAAGAGATGCCGCATCTTCTGATTGCGGGAGCGACCGGATCGGGAAAGAGCGTATGCATCAATACGATTATCACCAGCTTGCTGTATAAGGCTTTGCCGGATGAGGTGAAGCTGATTCTGATTGATCCGAAAGTGGTGGAGCTGGGAAATTATAACGGAATACCCCATCTGCTGGTTCCGGTGGTGACAGATCCGAAGAAAGCGGCGGCTGCGCTGAACTGGGCGGTAAACGAGATGACTCAGCGGTACAAGTTCTTTGCCGAAGAAAGCGTAAAGGATTTGGATTCCTACAACGAATTGATGAGAGCCAATCAGGAGCCGGATAAGGTATTGCCGAAAATCGTCATTATTATCGACGAGCTGGCGGATCTGATGATGGTGGCACCGTCTCAGGTGGAAGAATCCATTTGCCGATTGGCACAGCTGGCCCGGGCAGCCGGAATGCACTTGATTGTGGCAACCCAGCGACCGTCGGTAGATGTGGTGACCGGTTTGATTAAGGCCAACATCCCGTCTCGGATTGCGTTCAGCGTGTCTTCTCAGGTGGACTCTAGAACCATTCTGGACGTGGGAGGCGCCGAGAAGCTTTTGGGCAAGGGCGATATGCTCTATTCCCCGGTGGGCGAGAATAAGCCCCTCCGAATTCAGGGGCCGTATATCTCTGATTCGGAGACCGCGCGAATCATTGAATTTGTGAAAAAGCAGGGGGAGAACGGTTACGATGAGTCGGTGATTCAAACCATTGAAACACCGGAAAAATCCCAGTACGGAGAGGTTTCCGATGAATTGACAGAGGATGCCATTGCGTTTATCCTGAAACAGAAAAAGGCTTCAGTGTCCATGCTGCAGCGACGGTTCCGTATCGGATATAACCGTGCGGCCAGCATCATTGATGAAATCGAAGCCCGAGGGATTATCAGCCCGGCGGACGGCAGCAAGCCGCGCCAGGTGCTCTATACAGAAGAAGAATATTACGACGCGATTGATTCGCAGAATAACGGAGCAGAGGAAACGACACATGAGTAAAAAAATTTTTATTGACACCTTGGGATGTGCGAAGAATGAGTACGATTCCCAGAATTTAGCGGCACAACTGCTGGAACGGGGATGCGGCTTGGCGGATTCGCCGGAAGAAGCGGACATCCTGATTGTAAACACCTGCGGTTTTATTGAGGCCGCAAAGGTGGAATCCATCGAACATATTTTTAGCATGGCGGCACTGAAAGGGGAGAGCAAGAAACTGGTGGTTACCGGCTGCCTTTCCGAACGCTACCACGAAGATTTGTCCAAGGAGATTCCGGAGGTGGATCTGTTCACCGGCGTAAACGATTACGACGACCTGCCGGGATTGCTGCTGGCGGAGAGCACCGGCGACAAAGTGCAGGGGGAAGTGGAAGATGTGCTTCCGTATCGGAAACGCGTTTTTCCGGAGGGAACCTACACTGCCAGCCTGAAGATTGCCGAAGGGTGCAACAACACCTGTGCGTTCTGTGCGATTCCGAAGATTCGCGGACCGTATCGCAGCAAGCGCATCGAGGACTGCGTGCGCGAAGCGGAGGATATGGCGGCGGCAGGCGTTCGGGAATTGGTTGTGATTGCTCAGGACACCTCGTATTACGGGAAAGACCTGTACGGCAAGGCGATGCTCCCGGAACTGCTGCACGAATTGTGTAAGGTGGACGGAATTCGGTGGATTCGTCTGATGTACGTGTACGATGACGGAATTACCGATGAGCTGATTGAAACCATGAAGCAGGAGGATAAAATCTGCAACTACATCGATATTCCGATTCAGCACGTGGCGGATCCGGTGCTGAAGGGCATGCGCCGAAAATCCACCGGGGATTCGATTCGGAAGACGATTGCGAAGCTGAGAAAAGAAATTCCGGATATCCATATTCGAACCACAATTCTCGTGGGATTCCCGGGAGAGACGGAAGAAGATTTCAACGAGCTCCTGGATTTTGTAGAAGAAACACGGATTCCTCGGTTGGGCGCATTTGCTTTTTCCGATGAAGAAGGAACCCTGTCCTATCGGATGGCGGGAAAGCTGGATGAAGAGACGAAAAATGAACGTGTAGAGGTGCTGATGCGCCTTCAGTCGGGAATCAGCGATTCTCTGAATGAAGAGAAAATCGGAAAGACCTACGAGGTGATGGTGGATGAGGCCGTGGATGAAGAGGCCTGCCGGTACCTGGGTCGAACTCGGTACGATGCGCCGGAAATCGATGATGCGGTGGAATTCACCGGAACGACATCCCATCAGCCGGGAGATATTGTGTTCGTTAATGTAACAGACAGTTCAGAATATGATTTGTATGGTGAGGAGGTTTCACATGAATTTACCAAATAAGTTGACCGTTCTTCGAATTATCATGGTGCCGTTTTTCATTGCAGCCTATATGGAAAAATGGTTCTTTGTGGCATTTGCGCTATTTATCGTCGCGTCGCTGACGGATATGCTGGATGGAAAAATTGCCCGAGCACGCAACCTGGTGACCAACTTCGGAAAGATTATGGATCCGTTGGCGGACAAAATCCTGGTGTATTCCGCATTGTGTCTGTTTGTGGAAAACGGGACCATTCCGGGCTGGACGCTGATTATTATTCTGGCGCGGGAATTTGTTGTTTCCGGAATGCGCACCGTGGCGGCATCCGAGGGAATCGTTATTGCTGCGGCCATGAGCGGTAAAATCAAGACCGTTTTGCAGATGGTTGCCGTAATCATCCTGATTATTGCGGTAGGTCCGGTTCCGCAGCTGAAGACCATTGGCATGCTGGTGTTCTGGGCATCCCTGGTAATGACCGTATATTCTGGAACGGAATATGTGCTGAAGAACAAGAGCGTATTTTCAATGTAGGAGCGAAGGAGAATGAACACATCGATTATCGCTGTCGGAACGGAGTTGCTGTTCGGACAGACTGTTAATACAAACGCGGCCTATTTGTCGGAGAATCTAAATCATCTGGGCTTCAATGTAATGTATCATTTTGTGGTAGGCGATAACGACGGCAGATTGGAGCATACGCTGAAGCGGGCACTGACGGATACGGATCTGGTAATTGTTACCGGTGGCCTGGGTCCCACCCAGGATGATATGACGAAGGAAACGGTTGCGAGGGTGATGGATGCGCCGCTGTACTTGAATGAGGAGTGCCTGGCGGAGGTAAAGAGATATTTTTCGATTCGAAATCGGGAAATGGCGCCCAACAATGTTCAGCAGGCGTACATACCGGAGAATGCAGTGATATTCCGAAATGAAGCCGGTACGGCTCCGGCCTTTGCTGTGAACAAAGGGGATAAATGGGTCATCTGTTATCCGGGACCGCCTCGGGAACTGAAGTGGATCTTTGAAGACAGCGGAAAGGATTTCCTGCGTAAGTTCAAGGAGAAGCAAATTTATTACCGGGTCATTCGAACCATCGGAATTGGAGAATCGGATCTGGAGACGCTCCTGATGCCACTGATTGACAATCAGACGGATCCAACCATCGCCACCTATGCGAAGGAAGGGGAATGCACCATCCGTGTAGCCTCTCAGCGAGATACAATGGAAGAGGCGCAGGCGGCGGTAGAAAATATGATTTCCCGGATGAATAATCTGATTGGATCGTATATCTACAGTTACGATGATGAGGAATTGAAATCGGTCGTAGTGCATAAGCTGCAGAGGCAGGGACTGACCATTTCTTCCGCGGAATCCTGTACTGGTGGTGCATTTGCCGCATCCATTACGGATGTTCCGGGTGCATCCAAGGTCCTGAGCCGAGGCTATATCACCTACGATGAGGAAGCGAAAATTTCCATGCTGGGTGTGGATCCGACAGTAATCGATCAATACACGGTGGTAAGCTCGGAGGTGGCCATTGAAATGGCCAAGGGTGCCCGCCTGGAAGCAGGGAGCGATATCGCCGTATCCATCACCGGATATGCCGGCCCGGAAGCGGACGAAGGTCGGGAGGCCGGAAATGCGTATATCGGCTATGCTTATGACGATACCGTCGGTGCGGTGGAACTGTTCACCAAAAGAAATGACCGGGCATGGAATCGAAACTATTTTCGACTGATGATGCTGAAAGTCGTGAACGAAATATTGGATGAAATAAAATAGTACTTTTTCTTCGGAAAAAAGTACCCAATGCCTCGTTTCTTAAACCCGGCAGAATTGACCCCATAAAGTGCAGGAGGGTATAATGGTATCATAAAAGGAAGCCCGTAAGAGGTTGACAGAAACCGGAGAAACAGGTATTATAAACGAGAACAAATGTTCGATACAGGAGGAAACATGGCAGGAAAATCGACCGCATCGGCAGCGGAGAATAAAGAGAAAGCATTGGAGCAGGCGCTGGAACAGATTCAGAAACAGTACGGAAAAGGCGCAATTATGAAGCTGGGAGAGGAAGGCCTCACCGGATCGGTAGACGTGATTTCCACCGGATCTATCAGTTTGGATTTGGCGACCGGCGTGGGCGGATATCCGCGGGGAAGAATCATTGAGATATACGGACCGGAATCTTCCGGTAAGACTACATTGACTTTACATGCCATTGCAGAAGCGCAGAAAGCGGGCGGAAAGGCTGCATTCATCGATGCGGAGCACGCGCTGGACCCGGTATATGCGAAGAATCTTGGGGTAGACGTAGATGAACTTCTGGTATCTCAGCCGGACACCGGAGAACAGGCGCTGGAAATCTGTGAGATGCTGGCACGAAGCGGAGCAATCGATTTGATTGTCATCGACTCGGTAGCGGCACTGGTTCCGAAAGCGGAGATTCAGGGTGAGATGGGTGATTCCCACGTGGGACTTCATGCCAGACTCATGTCTCAGGCACTTCGAAAAATTGCCGGAACCGTGAACAAGACCAATACCTGCGTAATCTTCATCAACCAGCTTCGTGAGAAAATCGGTGTGATGTTCGGAAATCCGGAGACCACCACCGGTGGTCGGGCGTTGAAATTCTATGCCAGCATGAGATTGGACGTGCGGAAGATTGAAACGCTGAAGCGAGGGGATGAGATGCTGGGAAACCGGACTCGCGTGAAGATTGTAAAGAACAAGGTGGCTCCGCCGTTTAAGAAATCGGAATTCGATATTATGTACGGTACCGGAATTTCTCTGGCCGGCGATGTATTGGATACGGCGGTAGAGGCCAAGATTGTGGATAAGGCCGGATCCTGGTACAGTTACAACGGAGAACGTATCGGGCAAGGCAGAGAGAATGTAAAGGATTATCTTCAGAGTCATGAAGAGATGCTGGAAGAAATCCGTAAGAAGGTGATGGATCAGTTCAAACCGGAATCCATCGATGATGACATTAAGGTGGACGAAGACGGCGTTGTAATCGAGGACTAGACGTACGGCGGTTCATGGGTGTTTGAAACACCTCAATTTGAAAATAATGGCAGAATTGTATTGACATAATGCGAAAATCGTGCTACTATTTAATGGTTAGCCGCTCGGGTAGGGTTATAAGCAATCGCACCCGTTCCCGGCGAGTCTGGATAGAGGAGGAAAAGTATTATGTATGCAATTATTAAAACTGGCGGAAAGCAGTACAGAGTTCAGAAGGACGATGTATTCAAGATCGAGAAGATCAATGCTGAAGCAGGCGACACCGTTACCTTTGATGAGGTAATCGCTGTAGGTGGTGACACCCTGACAGTAGGAACTCCATTTGTTGAGGGCACTGCTGTACATGCTGAAGTAGTTGAGCAGGGTAAGAACGACAAGGTGATTATCTACAAGTACAAGGCAAAGAAGGATTACAGAAAGAAGAATGGCCACAGACAGCCATACACACTGGTTAAGGTTACCGATATCGTATCCGGTGGTCAGAAGGCAGCTGCAGCTGAGAAACAGGACGATGTAAAGCCAAGCATGTCCATGAAGAAAGAGGAACTTCTTGCAATCGCAAACGAGAAGGGAATCGAAGTATCCAGCAAAGCTACTAAGGCAGAGATTCTGGAAGCAATTGAAGCATAAGAAATTGACTTTAATTTAGGAGGTGTCATTATGTCAAGTAAAAAAGGAGTAGGTAGTTCCAAGAACGGCCGTGACTCTGAGTCGAAAAGACTTGGACTGAAGATTGGTGCTGGTCAGTACGTAAGTGCAGGAAGCATTCTCGTAAGACAGAGAGGAACCAAGTTCCACCCGGGCAACAACGTTGGTATCGGTGGAGATGATACTCTGTTCGCTAAGATCGACGGAAATGTTAAATTCGAGAGATTTGACAAGAAGAGAAAGAAGATTAGCGTATACAGCAACGAAGCTTAGTTTTTTATGGCCCTTTCTTGGAAAGGGCCATATTTTTTTGTAAAACGGGAGATAAACATGTTCGTAGATAGAGCAGAAATTAATATCGTTTCCGGTAAGGGCGGAAACGGAGCGGTTACCTTCCGTCGGGAACCATTTGTGCCGGAAGGAGGCCCGGATGGCGGCGATGGCGGTAACGGCGGCAGTGTAATCTTTGAAGCGGATAACAACCTGCGTACCCTTATGGATTTCAAATACAAGCGTGTGTATAAGGCGGAATCCGGTCAGGATGGAATGCGCCGGAAACGTTTCGGAAAGAAAGGTCAGGATCTTATCATTCACGTTCCGGTGGGTACTTTGATTATCGACAAAGAAACCGGGCTGCTGATGAAGGATATGAAGAATCCTGGAGATCGACTGGTTGCCGCAAAGGGTGGCAAAGGCGGAAAGGGAAACGTGCATTTCAAGAACTCTGTACGTCAGGCACCAAATTTTGCAGAAGCCGGAGCGTTGGCAAAGGAACGTACCGTTATTCTGGAGCTGAAGTTGATCGCCGACGTTGGACTTTTGGGATTCCCGAATGTGGGGAAATCCACTCTTCTGTCGGTGGCTACCAGTGCAAAACCGAAAATTGCGAATTATCATTTTACCACAATTGATCCGAATCTGGGTGTGGTGAACATTCACGACAAGAGCTTTGTGATGGCGGATATCGCTGGCATCATTGAAGGTGCTCATATGGGCTTTGGCTTGGGAATTCGTTTTCTGAAGCATATAGAGCGTACTAAGATGCTGATTCATGTCATCGACGTTTCCGGAAGTGAAGGTCGGAATCCAATCGAGGATTATAAGAAAATAAATGCGGAACTGGAGCAGTACGATCCGTCACTCTTGAAGAAACCGCAGATTATCGCTGCCAATAAGATTGATTTGGTGGAGGATGAAGAAGCGCTGAACGCATTTATGGATTTAATGGAAAAGGAAGGTCGAGATGTCTTCCCGATTTCCGCAGCGACCCGCCAGGGCGTGGAAGAGCTTCTCAATGAAACATTAAATCGGATTGAGAATTACATTCCTCCGGAAGAAGATGAAATCGAACTCTTCGACTTTGAAAAGGATGAATACGATGCGGATTACAAGAAGCTGGAAGCATTCGTGGCAGAGGATGGCGCTTACGAATTAACCGGCGGTCAGTTGCTGAAGATTTTCCGTTCTACCAACTTTACCGATGTGGGATCCATGCGGTACTTGTATCGGTATATTGTGAACAAGGGCGGAATCGATATGCTGAAGGAACTGGGTCTTCAGGAAGGGGATACGGTTCGAATCGAGGATTACGAATTTGAATATTATGACGATTAGTCTCATAATGCGGCTCCCGGCCGGCATGTTGAGCTAAAACGAAAACCACAGGGTTTGTAAATTCTGTGGTTTTATTTTTTGTGGAAAAAATCTGTTTTTAAACGGTTTTTTCGGTTTTTTAATTCATTCTACGAGAAACGTAAACCTTTTGCGGGAGTTTTCAGACCTTTGCGCTTTCTTCTTTTTTCAATTATGATGGAAAAAAAGAAGGAGGATGAGATATGATTAGTTTTATTAGAAAAATATATGAAGAAAATTCCAAAATAGTATTTAAATTTCTATTGATATTGATTATAGTTATATTGACTGTTGTAGTTAGTGTCCGACAGAATGCATCGAATGAAATTGATTTGGGCGCGGCGAAAGAAACGGACAAGGTTTCCGCTGAGGAAACTTCAGAGAAGGAATACTATGTGGATATCAGTGGGGAGGTGAAGAAACCGGGGGTTTACAAGGTAAAGAAGAAAACCCGCCTGGTGTTTCTCATCGACAAGGCCGGGGGATTAACCGGAAAGGCGGATTTGGATGCAATTAATCAGGCTTCCTATGTGGAAGACGGTGCAAAGATTATCATTCCGAAGAAAGGAGAGAATAAGAATTCGGATGAGGCGGGGGCAGATGCGTCGGAAACGTCTGTCGGCAATACGAGTGGAAAAATTAATATCAATCAGGCTTCTGCAGAGGAATTGACATCGATACCGGGCGTCGGGACTGTAATTGCTCAACGAATTGTAGAGTACAGGAACGGTGCGAGGTTCAACAGTATTGAAGAAATTAAAAACGTGAAGGGAATCGGGGATGCGACTTTTGAGAAAATGAAAGGCAGTATTACGGTGTAGACAGGAGTATTTGTTATGAATGATCGCTCTGTGTTAGATAATTCATTGGATAAGAAAAAGGATTGGTTAGAGAAACTCCACAAGACATTGAAGGAATCACAACATTCCACCATTGTGTTCACGTTGCAAAACGAATCGGATTTTCCCTCCATGATGCGGGAATATGCACCGATTATAACGTACGACCGAATTATGGAATTGGAAACGGGAAATCGTGTGATGGATAGTATTCACACGTTCTTGGAAACATGCAACATACCGGACTCTCGAAACGGTACATCCTATATTTACGAATGCATTTTTTTGATTCGAAAGTATAAGGATGAAAAGTATGCGGTGACGAAGGATATTTATCCGGAAATCGCCAAGAGAAATCGAACTTCCGCAGCGGTAGTGGAATCGGCTATTCGCTGCTGTATCAAACAAACTTGGGAGGAAACCCGAGAGGGAAGTGAGAAAGGCATGCGAGCGCTGTTTCAGAAGCGTCCGTCGAATTTAGTTTTTATACGGAAATTATGCGACTATATAGAAAATGAAGAATTGCATTTTTGTAAGTAATTCACAAAATCAATACCTCAACTCATTGATAAGTACTAACTTCCGTGCTATTATGTAAATGCTTTGAAAAAATTGAAGGGGGTATTTACGATGGGTAAAAAAAGAATATTAAAAACCATGGATGGTAATACTGCGGCTGCACATGTAGCATATGCTTTCTCCGAGGTATCCGCAATATACCCCATTACACCATCGTCAGTGATGGCCGAAAACATAGATGCTTGGGCAAACCAGGGCCGGAAGAATCTGTTTGACCAAGAAGTAAAGATTGTAGAAATGCAGTCGGAAGGCGGCGCTGCCGGTGCCGTCCATGGTTCGTTAATTACCGGATCGCTAACATCTACTTATACCGCATCGCAGGGTCTGCTCCTGATGATTCCGAACATGTATAAGATTGCGGCGGAACGGTTGCCGGGCGTTTTTCATGTAGCGGCAAGAGCTATCACCACGCAGTCTTTGTCTATTTTTGGAGACCATTCGGACGTGATGGCCACCAGACAAACCGGTTTTACCATGCTGGCCTCTAACAGCCCGCAAGAAGTAATGGATTTGGCGGCAGTGGCGCATTTGGCGGCAATTAAGGCTAGCTTGCCGGTACTCCACTTCTTTGATGGCTTCAGAACCAGTCATGAACAGCAGAAAATTGAAGTATGGGATTACGATACACTGGGAAAGATGCTGGATTGGGATGCCGTTGCGGCATTCCGAAAGAAAGCACAGAACCCGAATCATCCGCACCTTATGGGTTCTGCGGAGCAACCGGAAACATTCTTCCAGCACAGCGAATCCAGAAATGAGGCATATCTGGATGCGGTAGAAACAGTTGCTTCGGTAATGGAACAGGTGAACAAAGAAGCGGGAACGGATTACAAGCCGTTCAATTATTACGGTGCGCCGGACGCCACCGAAGTAATCGTGGCAATGGGTTCCGTTTGTGAAACGGCAGAAGAAGTCGTGGATTATCTGAATGCGCAGGGACGCAAGGTGGGTCTGGTGAAAGTACACCTGTACCGTCCGTTCTCTTCCAAGTATCTGTCCGCAGCAATCCCGGTATCTGTTCAGAGAATCGCCGTGCTGGATCGAACCAAAGAACCGGGATCACAGGGCGAACCGCTGTATTTGGATGTGGTAAGTGCGCTGAAGGAACAGTCCCGCAGCGAAATTACCGTTTCGAGGGGCAGATACGGACTAGGATCCAAAGATACTCAGCCGGGAGATCTTATTGCGGTATACGACAATCTCGGTGCCGCAAATCCGAAAATGGAATTTACGATTTCCATCACCGACGATGTGACGCATCTGTCCTTGCCGAGAACCTGCAATCCGGTGGTTTCATCGCCATCCACGATTTCCTGCAAGTTCTGGGGACTGGGTGCCGACGGAACAGTGGGCGCAAATAAAAACAGCGTAAAAATAATCGGAGACAACACTGACAAATACGTTCAGGCGTACTTCCAGTACGACTCGAAGAAATCCGGCGGTGTTACCATTTCCCACCTGCGTTTCGGCGATGAACCGATTCGCTCCACCTATTATGTAAACAACGCAGACTTTATTGCCTGCCATAATGCATCCTACATGCATAAATATCAGATTGTGCAGGATGTCAATCCGGGTGGAACCTTCCTGCTGAACTGCAGCTGGAGTGATGAAGAATTGAATGCAGTACTTCCTGCATCGGCAAAGAGATACATTGCAGAGAACAATATTCGGTTCTACACCTGTGATGCGGTGGATATCGCCGTGAAACTGGGCCTGGGTGCTCGGAGAACCAACACGGTACTGCAGGCGGCCTTCTTCAAGCTGTCCGAAGTCATTCCAATTGATAAAGCGGTTGGATATATGAAGGAAGCGATTCGGAAGACTTATGGCCGCAAGGGAGAAGACATCGTTGCCATGAACTGCGAAGCGGTGGATGCCGGAATTACCCATGTTCATCAGGTAGAAGTACCGGAAGCGTGGAAGAATGCGGTTGAGGAACCGGCCGACAAGTCCGTAGAGACAGATCGACCGGACCTGAAACAGTACGTCGAAGAGATATTGATTCCGGACTCGGCAATGGAAGGAGATTCCATTCCGGTGTCTCGATTTGTAAAGACGAACGACGGAATGATTCCTTCCGGCACGGCAGCATTTGAGAAGCGAGGCGTGGCCATTTCCGTTCCGAAGTGGATTCCGGAAAACTGCCTCCAGTGTAATATGTGTTCCTTCGTGTGTCCGCACGGTGCAATCCGTCCGTTTGCGGTTACCGAGGATGAAGCGGCAAAGTCCGGTGCGGCTGCATTGGAAATGAAGGGAAAGGATGGAGACGGCCGGAAATTCGCTCTGGCAATCTCTTCCTATGACTGTGCAGGCTGTGGTTCCTGTGTCGAATCCTGCCCGGCAAAGAACAAGGCTCTGGAGATGGTTTCCTTCGAGTCTTCGGAATCCCAGGAGGAGCAGAAGGTTTTCGATTACCTGGAGAAGCATGTGGGCCAGGAAATCGGTGCGACGGAGGCAAAATCCGTTAAGGAAGTGGGCTTCCGGAAGCCGTATTTGGAATTCTCGGGTGCGTGCCCGGGATGCGGTGAGTCGCCTTATGCAAAGCTGGTAACACAGCTCTTTGGCAACCGCATGATTATAGCGAATGCCACCGGCTGCAGTTCCATCTGGGGCGGCAGTGCACCGAGCACTCCGTATACCGTTGATAAGAACGGAAGAGGTCCGGCGTGGTCCAACTCCCTCTTTGAGGACAATGCGGAATTCGGACTGGGCATGGCAATTTCGGTTCAGGCTCGTCGCAAGGAGCTTTGCAGTAAAGTTGCTCAGCTGGCGGCACATCCGGAGTGTGCGGAAGCCGCGGAAGCGTGGATGAATCATATGAATGACGGCATTGAGTCGGAGGTGACCGGCGATAACCTGCTGAAGGCAATTTCGGACTGCGAACTGCCGGAGGCGGCGTATGTACGGGAGAATTCCGATTTACTGGTAAAACCATCCGTATGGATGTTCGGCGGAGACGGCTGGGCATATGATATCGGTTACGGCGGTCTGGATCACGCACTGGCATCCGGTGAAAACATCAATGTACTGGTATTCGATACCGAGGTATATTCCAACACCGGCGGACAGGCATCCAAATCCACTCCGACAGGTGCGGTAGCACAGTTTGCCGCAGGCGGAAAGAAGAACGGAAAGAAAAATCTGGCACAGATGGCAATGGCGTACGGTTATGTATACGTGGCACAGATTGCGATGGGTGCGAACCCGAACCAGGCGATTCGCGCGATTCGGGAAGCAGAGGCGTATGATGGCCCATCCATCATCGTGGCATATTCCCCGTGCATTAACCACGGTATTCGTACCGGCATGAAGAATTCCATGCAGGAGATGAAGAAGGCCGTGGAATCCGGATATTGGAACCTGTTCCGCTACAACCCAACAAACGTTTCGGAGAAAAAGAATCCGCTGACCGTGGACAGCAAGGAACCAACCGTAGACTATAAAGACTTCCTGATGGGAGAAGTACGTTACAGATCGTTACAGCAGGCGGATCCGGAGAAAGCGGAAAGACTCTTTGATGAGGCTTCTGAAAATGCGAAGAACAGATATGACGCATTGATTCGCCAACGAAATTCTTTGGAGAAATAATTTTATGGAAAAAGAGAAAATCAATAGAATCAACCAACTGGCAAAACTATCGAAAGAGCGAGCGCTGACGGCCGAAGAAAAAAGCGAACAGCAGGAACTTCGGAAAGAGTTTATCAAAGAAATCCGTGCCGATGTACGGAGTCAGCTGGAGAGCATTGAAATCGTTGATTAAGTACAACAAAATGGACTGCCGATGCGGCAGTCCATTTTGTTGTACAAGCTTTTCTTTTCGCGTTTACGCCTGTTCCTGCATAGCCTTCAATGCTCTGGACAGCTGATCCGGACATGAAGTATCCTTGAAACCGCAGCGAATGCCGCTGAGGCGGTCAATGGCATTTTCCACGGTCATTCCTTTCAGAAGTGCGGAGATTCCCTGGAGGTTGCCGTTGCATCCGCCGGTAAAGCGAACGTCCTGAATGATGTTTCCTTCGGTTTCAATCTCGATAAGCTGGGAACAAACGCCCTGCGGTCTGAATGTAAACTGGTTCATGGTTGAATAATCCTTTCATAATAATTTGCGTTTGGAAATAACTTACAGGCCCAAAACATCCGAAATCTTCTTCATGGAATCCATCGCGATGAGGATAAACTCGTCGAAGGTGATGCCTGTTTCTTCAATGGCCATCATGAACTGACGGTTTGCACCCTTTGCGAAACGAGTTTCGTTGAAACGCTTCTTGATGGACTTTGGTTTAACGCTGGCCAGCTTTTTATCCGGATAAATCTGGGCAACGGCTTTCACGAATCCGCTCATCGGATCCGCCGCCAGAATGGCATACTGCAAAGTAGTGTGGGCGATTACGCCGGATTCCGGATTGTGTGCGCAGATGGCATCAATCAGAACTTGATCGTCGTAGCCTTCCTTCCGAAGAATGTCTCCGGAAACCGGTCCGTGAGTGGACATATCGTTCTTCCAGTCGCAAGTCTCTTCGTCCAGATCGTGAAGCAGACCCACAATGCCCCAATATTCTACATCTTCCGGTGCCAGGCGTTCTGCCAGCCCGCGCATGATGGCTTCCACGGCATACATGTGCACGATGTAATGATCCGCCTTCACATATTTGTGCAACAGCTCATTGGCTTTTTCTCTTGTCAGTGGTTCACTCATGATATAAATCTCCTTTTATAAAAATAATTTTTTGCAGCAACATCTTACAGCAGTCCATTAAACGTTTACGGCAATGTCCACGACGGTCCGGAAGGAATCCGCAATCTGTGCAGAAGCCTCCAGCACATCGGAGCCGCTGAGGGGTACCGGTGAAATTCCCGCCGCCGCATTGGCCAGCGCAGAAATGGCGATGATTTCCAGTCCGGCATGTTTTGCCGCGATGGCTTCCGGAACGCTGGACATGCCCACCGCATCGCAACCGATGGTATGGAGGAAACGAATCTCCGCTGGTGTCTCGAAGCTCGGACCGCTCATCATGGCATACACGCCTTCATATAATTCAATTCCGTCAGCCTGTGCTTCCCGCAGCACTTTTTTTCGCAGATCCCGATTATATACATCGGACATATCCGGAAAACGATCGCCCAATTCGTCCAAGTTCGGCCCAATAAGGGGATTCATACCGGACATATTCACGTGATCCCGAATCAGCATCAGATGACCCGGGCGAAAATCCGGGTTGATGGCACCGGAAGCGTTGGTGATAATCAAGCGGCGAATTCCCAGCAGTGCCATAACCTGAACCGGAAAAATGACGTCCTTCATGGAGTATCCTTCATAATAGTGAAAGCGTCCGGACATCACCAGGAGGGAATGACCGCCTTTGCGTCCTGCAAAAAGAACCCCTTTGTGGTTCGGGGCTGTAGAAGTGACAAAGCCGGGGATATCTCGATATGGAATCTCAACGGGATTCTCCAGAGAGTCGGCGTAGGTTCCCAGTCCGCTGCCCAGAATGATTCCCGTGTCCGGCAAATCTCCGGAAATCTGTTCTCTGATATATTGCGCCGCCTGTTTCAGCTGTTCCAATCGGTTCATCGCTTGCACCTCCTAATATTCTTTCAACTTCTAGATGTTACCACAATTCCTCATGTCTTTCAATCGGAAGAAAAGGGATTTGAGAAGGGGGAAAAGAACAAAAAGGAGGGTATCCCAGCAGAAAATGTGCTATAATTTAGTGATTGCAATTGTTGCAACAGACAGAGATTTGAAAAAGCAATGGGAGGATAGATGGAGACTTTTAAAGAATTGTTAGTACGGTCGGTCGAGCAGTTCGGAAGCGGAACTGCTTTTACCCTGAAGGAGGGGAAAGACCGTTATACGGACATCAGCTTTATTCGATTCTACGAAGAAGTGAAATCGCTGGCGACCGCTTTTATTTCCAGGGGATTCAGCGGCGAGCGGATTGCCGTTACCGGCAAAAATAGCTATCACTGGTTCATGGTGAACGCGGCAGCGCAGATTAGCGGATGCGTAACCGTACCGCTGGATAAGGAATTGAAGTATGGAGAGTTCGAACAGTCCCTGGAGCGGTGCAAGGCTAAGGTAATTTTCTTCGACAAGAAACAGGAGAAGGAGACCAAAGAAGCGATTCTTTCCGGAAAGACATCCATTGAGTTCGCATTCCCGATGTACGAAGCGGAGGACCTGGAGACGGTCACCACGCTGCTGGAAGAGGGAAAGGAACTGATTGGAGAGGGAGATGTGTCCGTGGATCATGTACAGATCAATCCGGATGCGGTATCCATGTTGATTTTCACTTCCGGAACCACGTCTCAGTCCAAGATCGTTATGCTGTCTCAGCGGAATATCTGTTCCAATGTGACCAACATGATTCGAATCATTCCGTTCAAGACGACGGATACCAATATCGCACTGCTCCCGTATCACCACATGTTCGGCTCCACCGGTCAGTGGGTGATGCTGGCGAACGGTGTTCGCACGGTGTACTGCGACGGACTGAAGTACATCCAGAAGAATCTGAAGGAATACGGCGTATCCGTATTTGTGGGTGTGCCGCTGATTATCGAACAGATGTACAAGAAAATCATGAAGACGGCGGAAAAAGAAGGCCTGGACGGCCGGATTCGTCGGTTCTCCAAGGTGACCCGTCTGCTGAATAAGGCGAAGATCGATATTCGGCGTCAGGTGTTCCACGGCGTGCTGGATGCGCTGGGCGGAAAGCTGCGCATGGTGGTTTTGGGTGCATCCGCGGCGGATCCGCAGGTCATTCAGGGCTTCAATGACTTCGGTGTGCTTTGTGTGCAAGGATACGGTTTAACGGAAACCGCACCGGTACTTACCGCAGAACGTCCGGACAAGCGGAAAGCGGGTTCCGTGGGAGTGCCGCTGGATAATGTGGAAATCCGAATCGACAATCCGGATGAAAACGGAATCGGTGAGGTCATTGCCAAAGGCGACAATATTATGCACGGCTACTACGACAACGAGGAAGCCACGGCAGCGGTTCTTCGGGATGGCTGGTTCCATACCGGAGACCTGGGATATATTGACAAATCCGGATATCTCTTCCTGAGCGGAAGAAAGAAGAACGTTATCGTACTGAAGAACGGAAAGAATGTTTTTCCGGAAGAGTTGGAGACAGAAATCTCCACACTTCCGTATCAGATGGAGAATATCGTCGTAGGACTTCCAAAGAACGGAGACGATCGGGATCTGGTGGTCGCCCTGAAGATTGTCTACGATCCGGAACAGTTTGCCGGTATGAGCAAAGAAGAAATTGAGAAGCGGATTCACGAGGATGTGGAGAAAATTAACGACCGCATGCCGCTGTACAAGCGCATCAAGCGAATCTTTGTAACGGATGAGCCGATGATTAAGACCAGCACCAGCAAGGTTCGCCGATTCCTGGAAATTGAGAAGATGCTGGAAGAGGAGAATAAAGATGGGGGAACACATGGAAAACAGATTTGATCATTATTGGTACACTGATATCCGTGAAATTGTCACACTGAAGGATATGTTGGCCGGAAGTGCGGATAAGTATGCGAAGAACCCGGCATTTTGGGTAAAAAGAAAAAAGGGCCAGCCATACAGCCCGATTTCCTACCGGCTTCTTCAGCATGACGTAAATGCCATGGGAACTTGCATGACGGAAATGGGATGGCAGGGAAAGAGAATCGCTGTGATGGGGCAGGGATGCTACGAATGGATTGTCACCTACCTTGCGGTCATGAACGGAATCGGCATTATCGTGCCGATTGACAAGGAGCTTTCCGGCCCGGAAATCGAGAACCTGCTGAGAACGGCGGAGTGCGATACGATTTTTTGCACCAAAGCGGAGTGCTCCAAGCTGAAGGGGCTTCCGTCCATCCGCAATCTGGTGGTGATGGATTTCTACGGAGATCGGCTGGATGAAGAGGAAGTGCCGGACGATTCCAATTTGAATTTGGAGAAATACGAAGGCTGGTTTGAACAGGAAGAGGAGAAGAAGGTGAATGTGACCTCTTGGAGGGAAATGCTCCGAGACGGCGATCAGCTTCTCAAAAGCGGGAAAGACGAATACCTGAAGGCCGAAGTGGACCCGGATGCCCTGGCGGTAATTCTTTTTACCTCCGGAACCACCGGAACCCCAAAGGGAGTGATGCTGAGCCACCGAAACATTACGGTGAACATCATGGACGTATGCCGAATCGCGCATGTCACCACGACGGACAAGACCCTGTCCATCCTTCCGATTCACCATACGTACGAATGCACACTGGGTATGCTTCTGGTCCTCTACCGAGGCGCCAGCACCGCATTCTGTGAAGGCATGAAATACATCACCCAGAACATGAAGGAAGCCCAGAACACGGTCATCATCGTAGTTCCGAGAGTGCTGGAAATGATTAACGACCGGATTCAGAAGGGCATTGAAAAGAGCGGCAAGGCGGACACATTCCAGAATATCATGGGCATGAACAAGAAGCTCCGGAAGATGGGGATCAACTTGAGCCGGACGATTTTCAAGAGCATTCGGAACGAGCTGGGCGGAAAGCTGCGCTTGGTCATCACCGGAGCGGCAGCGTTGTCTCCGACCATTTATCGGAATTTTGAAGATCTGGGAATTACGGTTTTGCAGGGGTTCGGCATGACGGAGTGCACACCGCTGATCTCCGGAACGCCGATGAGCGCGCCGAAGGAACGGTATCGAAAAGCCGGCTCCGTAGGCGTTCCGGTCAAAACCGGCGAGGTAAAGATTATCAACAAGGATGAGAACGGAATCGGCGAGATCCTTTTCCGCGGTCCGAACGTGATGATGGGATATTACAACATGCCGGAAGCCACCGCAGAGGTTCTGGAAGAGGATGGCTGGCTCCACACCGGAGACTTGGGCTTTATGGACAATGAAGGTTGGATCTACCTCACCGGCCGAAAGAAGAATATCATCGTGACTAAGACCGGCGAGAACGTGTATGTGGAGGAGATTGAGGAATACATCAATCAGAGCCCGTACATCGAGGATTCCATGGTATTCCCGTACGACAACAATGGCGAGGAAATCGTCGGCGTGCAGATTTTGCCGAATATGGAATATGTTCGGACAAAGCTGGGGTACGAGCCGGATCGGGAAGAACTGAAGGATTTGTACAAAAAGGTCATTCAGGAATTGAACCAGGGCATGGCGGTGTACAAGCGCATTCGTGCAGTATTCGTGCGAAAGGATGATTTCGTTCGCACCACCACAAGAAAAATCAAGCGCCACGAAAATCCGGTTCCGGAGGATTAGAGGGAGCGGGTCAATCCCGTTTCCGGACACGCATTGAAGCATCGTAAATACAAAAGGACCTGCCCGGCGGCAGGTCCCTTTACTTTATGAGATGGATTATTTTAATCTCTGGAAATCAGCAGCTGCGCAATCTGAACCGCGTTGGTTGCGGCACCCTTACGCACTTGGTCGCCGCAGCACCAAAGGTTGATGCCGTTCTCGCACACCAGATCCCTGCGGATGCGGCCCACGTATACCAGGTCCTGATCGCTGGTTTCAATCGGCATCGGATAGATGTTTTTCTCTGTATCGTCCTTCAGCTTGCAGCCTGCCGCCTCGGAAATGGCCTTCCGAACATCCTCCAGCTCCAGACGGTCCTTTGTGATGACGTTTGCGGAAATGGAGTGGGAACGCTCTACCGGTACCCGAACGCAGGTGCAGGAAACCTTCAGCTCCGGCAGGTGGAGAATTTTCCGGCCCTCGTTCTGAAGCTTCATCTCTTCCGATGTGTAGCCGTTCTCGCCGAATCCGCCAATCTGCGGAAGCAGGTTATACGCAATCTGGTACGGGAAAGTGCTGCATTCGATGTCCTTGCCCTCCAAAATATTGCGGCTCTGCTCATACATTTCCTTCGGTCCCTTGATGCCGGCACCGCTTACGGCCTGATAGGTGGAAGCGTAGAGCGCTTCAATCGGGGACAGACGGTTGATGGCGTTGATTGCCACCAGCGTGATGATGGTGGAGCAGTTCGGATTGGCGATGACACCCTTATGGGTGAACGCATCCTCCGGGTTGATTTCCGGAACCACCAGTGGGACCTCCGGATCCATACGGAAGGCGCTGGAATTATCGATGTAAGCCGCACCGGACGCCTTGATGGCATCCACAAATTTCTTGGAAATATCATTTTCGGCGGCACCCAGCACGATATTCATTCCTTCAAAAGCAGAATCCTTCGCTTCCTGAATGGTGACGCTGCCGTATTTCTCCGTCTCGATTACTTTCCCGGCGCTGCGGCTGCTGGCCAGAAGGCGCAGCTCCTGAATCGGGAAATCCCTTTCCTGCAGTACCTTTAGCATTTCCATACCTACGGCGCCGGTAGCACCCAGAATCGCAACATTGTATTTTTTCATTTGAACCTCTCCTTTATTTCGCAAAGCTTTCGTACAGAACCTGAATGGTCTTCTCAAAATCCTTCGTGAACACGCCCACCATAATGTTAATCTCATCGGAACTCTGCTCGATGGTGCGGATATTAATCCGGTTTGCACCCAGAGCACCGAAGATTTTGCCGGAAATGCCGGTGCGGTACGCCATCTGGCGTCCGACAATGGCAATCAGGCTGATATCATCCTGCACGTTGATGTCCGTAATCTGACAGTTCCGCTTGATATCGGAAATCAAATCATATTTCACCGGTGCCAGCTTGTCCGTCGGGACCACCAGGGAAAAGCTGTCGATACCGCTTGGAATCTGTGCAATCGGAATCCGATACTGTTCCAGAACTTCCAGCACGCGACGGATAGCCCCCACCGCATCGCTCATATTGGCCTTGTGTAGGCTGATGATAGAGAAGTCCTTCTTGCCGGTGATTCCGGTAATAAAACGGGACGTTTCCTCCGCATTGTCCGCTTCAAAGGATTCCCGAATGATGGTTCCCTCCGCTTCCGGATCGTTGGTGTTCCGGATATTAACCGGGATATCCTTCCGGCGAACCGGCACCACTGTATCCTCGTGAAGAACCGCTGCGCCCATATAGGACAGTTCCCGCAGTTCCGCATAGGTAACCCGGGAAATAGTCTTTGGATTAGAGACGATTCTTGGGTCCACCATGAGAATTCCCGTTACGTCCGTCCAGTTCTCGTAGATGTCCGCATCCAGAGAGGCGGCGGCAAAAGCGCCGGTGACGTCAGATCCGCCTCGGGAAAAAGTATGAATCTGGCCGTTCGGAAGGGAACCGTAGAAGCCGGGAACCACGATCCGGTTGTATACATTGTATATTTCCTGGAGCTGCTGCTCGGTTTTTTCGTAATCCACTTTTCCATCGTATCCAAAGGCCACCCAGTCGGCAGAGTCCACGAAATGGTATCCCAGATATTCCGCCATCAGCTTAGCGTTCAGATATTCACCTCGAGAAACCAAATAGTCCACGGACATGTTTTTCGTCATCTTGCTTCGGATTTCCGCAAGCTCGGAGTCCACGTCCAGCGTCAGTCCCAGCTGATCGCGGATCTCCCGATACCGGGCGGAAATCATCTCGAAGATTGGATCCGGTGACACGTCGTATTTGAGGTGGGCTTTGCAGAGATACAGCAAATCCGTGATTTTATTATCGTCGGAGGTTCTTCTTCCCGGTGCGGAGACCACAACCACCTTGCGGGCATCATCGGATTCCACGATGTGTTTCACCTTGGCGAACTGCGCGGAATCGCTGAGGGAGGATCCTCCGAATTTAGCAACTTTCAGCATATTTTTACTCCTTGTAGCCGGCGACAAAAGCATTTTCGTATCGGGATGCCAGTGCATGGGCGTCCGAAACGGTCATCGGCTTCGTTGTGATATAACGATACGAATTTCGAACCTGTTCCGAAGCAATCGGCTCTTCAGGGAAAGAGGCGCCGGCCGCAATTCGGAAATAGTACGGATGACTGGTCTTGGTGTTGTCCACCTTCGATGGCGCCGGTCCCGTGGAAGCGGACGGGCTGAATGAAATGCCGTCTTTGATATCGATGATATCGTGCACCAGAGAGGTGCCTGTCGGCATCTTTCCCGCTCCCTGACCGTAGAAGCTGAGCGGACCTACGTTCTTTCCGGTAAGGCTAACCATGTTGTAATTAGTACCAACGCCGGATTCCAACGCTGCGGAGGTGAGTAGGGTTGGCTCGACATACGCGCTGACTGTATCGCCCTGAAGGGACGCGTTCATCAGAAGACGGCAGGTGAGGCCGTTTTCATTGAAAAATGCGATGTCCTCTGCCAGAATATGGTGAATGCCCAGAACCGGTACCGAATCCTCCGGGATGACCGTGCCAAAAGCAAGGTTGGCAGAAATCACACATTTCCGCTGGGTATCCCAGCCCTCGATATCCGCTCCGGGATCGCTCTCCGCATAGCCCAGCTCCTGTGCGTCCCGGAGAACTTCCGCGAAATCCAATCCTTTGGTATGCATGAGATCCAGAATGTAGTTGCAGGTACCGTTCACGATGCCGTGTACTTCTTCAATGGTGTCGCACCGTCCGGCTCGCTGCAGATTGTACAGCCACGGAATGCCGCCGCCGGCAGAAGGGGTGAATCGGAACTGAACACCGTTCTTCCGGGCACAGTTTTCCAATTCTTCGAAGTGAGCGCTGACCAGTGCTTTGTTGGCGGTAACCACGTGTTTTCCGTGCTCCATGGCCCCCAGCACGTATTCCAATGCAGGATGGATGCCACCGATACATTCTGCTACCAGATCGATATTCGGATCGTTCAGAATATCGTCGATATCTTCTGTCTGCAGGTCCGCATATTCCGGCTTCGGCCGGCGAACCAGGATGCGAGTCACTTCCAGGTCGATGGCAGATTTCACCGCTTCACAGGCACCGCTCCCCACGGTTCCCAAACCTAAAATTGCAATATTCATATGCATCTCCATTTCATTCATTATCCAGTGAAAAAGGTTATTTTTATGTAAAATGTCATAAAATTAACCAAACATACTTGTTTTCATACCATAAATAATGTATCATAATTACATAATTTTTACAATAAAAAGGATGAGATAATGATAAAATATTTAAGCACAAGAGACAACACGCATACGATTACTTCTTCTCAGGCCATCATCAACGGATTGGCAGAGGACGGAGGACTGTATATTCCGGAAAATCTGGAAGATTTGAAGCTGGATTACCACGAAGTGATTCAGCAGGATTATCCGGGAATGGCCGAAACTGTTTTCGGAAAATTCTTCTCGGATTTTGATGATGAAACGATTGAGAAGGTTGTTTCCAGAAGCTACACCGGAAAGTTTTCGACAGAAGAAATCACTCCGTTGGCAAAGGTGGAGGACGCTTTCGTACTGGAACTGTATCACGGTCCGACTTGTGCGTTCAAGGATGTGGCGCTTTCCGCACTCCCGAATCTGATGGTGGAATCCATGAGAATGAATGATTTTCAGGATGAAATTTTGATTCTCACCGCTACCAGCGGAGACACCGGCAGTGCGGCACTTCATGGATTCTCGGACGTTCCGGGCACAAAGATTATTGTTTTTTACCCGGAAGGCGGCGTGTCGGAAACCCAGCGTCTTCAGATGGTGACGCAGGACGGAAAGAATACCTGTGCCGTGGCGGTTCGCGGGAACTTCGACGATGCCCAGAGCGGGGTGAAGAAGCTGTTCCGTGAGATTCCGAAGCCGTGCGACGGAGTATCCCTGTCCAGTGCCAACTCCATTAACATCGGCCGGCTGGTGCCGCAGGTGGTATACTATTTCTCCGCATATCGCCAGCTTCTGGACATGGGCGAGATTCAAGACGGAGACAAGGTGAACTTCGTAGTTCCTACCGGAAACTTCGGTGATATTATGGCGGGATATTTTGCCCGGGAGATGGGCCTTCCGGTGGGCCGCCTGGTATGTGCATCCAACAGCAACGATGTGCTGCGGGAGTTCCTGGAAACCGGTCACTATAACCGGAAGAGAGACTTCCACAAGACCACATCTCCATCCATGGACATTCTGGTATCCAGCAACCTGGAGCGTCTGCTCTGCTTCGTGTGCGGCGTGGAGCGGACGAAGATTTACATGGATCTTCTGGCGAAACAAGGCGAATACACGATTACGGAAGACGAATTGAAGAAAATCAACGAGGTATTCAGCGGTGTGGCGTGTGATGATGCGCGGGGAGCAAAGGCAATCGGCGATGTGTTCCGGGCGGAGCATTATCTGATGGATACCCATACGGCAATCGCTTGGGCAGCCTATGAGGAATGCCGGGATAGGGGCGAGGAATGGACAAAGGATAAGACCGTGGTTCTTTCCACGGCATCTCCGTACAAGTTCACCCGTGCGGTTCTGGCGGCTCTGGGTGAAGAAGAGTGCCCGACAGATGAAGAGTGCATGCAGAAGCTGAAAAAGGTGACACAGGTGGAGGCACCGGTGCCGCTGCAGGGAATTTTTGAGCGGCCGATCTGCCACACCGATGTAATCGATGTGCCGGATATGAAGAGCTATGTCGTGAAGCATGCCGAAAAGTAAAAACATCTATGCGATAAAGATGTAGATGTATAGAAAAAATCTATAGAAAAACAGGACCGGATTAAACTACCGTTTCGGTCCTGTTTTTATGTTCCTTGAAATCCGCTAAGAAATTGAGTAGAATGGAGTCAATGGAGTTATAGATAGAAAGAATAGGGATGATATGGATTTTAAACAGATTGAAGCTTTTGTAAACGTGGTCCGGTATAAGAGTTTCAGCCGAGCTGCAGATGCGACATTCTTTACGCAGCCTACTATTAGCACGCACATCAGCATCTTGGAGAAGGAGCTGGGGACGAAACTTCTGGATCGGAAGGGACGTATTGTGGAAATGACACCCCAGGGGCGTCAGTTCTACAAGTATGCGGTAGAAATGGTGAACACCCGGGCACAGGCGATTGATGCGCTGGACAAGGATAGCGATAAGGTGGAGGGGGTTCTGGAACTTCAGACTTCATCCATTCCTGGAATTACTTTTCTTCCGGAGATGTTGGCGGGATTTCGCAAAGAACATACGAAGACCATGTTCTATGTGGATCAGTCCGATAGTGCGACTGTAGCGGGCAACATCTGCGAGCGCCGAGGCGAACTTGGTTTTGTGGGGGAGAAGGGGAACAACCCGAATCTGGAATACAACAAATTGTTCTCCGACCGCTCGGTACTGGTGGTGCCGAACGGCATGTTCACGGATTCAGAGGAAGTGGATATTGAAGAAATTGTGGGGCTGCCGTTTATCTGGAGAGAAAACGGTTCCGCAACGCAGAAATCCTTCGAGGATGCGGTGATACGAAAGGGTTACGATCGAACCAGTTTCGAAGTGGTGGCAATGTTCAACGATTTGGATGCGATTATTCGCTCCGTGGAGTCGGGATTGGGAGTGTCCATCCTGTCGGAACAAACCGTGGCGAAGCTGAGTTCACCGGGCATTCGTGCGGTGAATATCAACGGTTTCAATGCGAACCGGGATTTCTACATGATCAACATGAAGAGCGTGGCGCTGTCTCCGGTGGCGGAATCCTTTAAACAGTACGTTCTGGAGAGACGGCCGGCAGGTGGTCGAAAGAGAAATAAGAAATAATGTATGTTTTTTCTCATTGATGTGTTTTCCATATAAAAAAAGGTGTGGCTTATGCCGCACCTTTTTTCGTATAGAATATATTTATTTGTTGAGAATTTCGATGGCGTGGGAGGTGCGCTTCTTGAAACGTCCGATCACGGCGTTCTGGCAGCCCTTTTCCCCCAATTGATACTGCAGCCTTTCCAACTCGTTCTTCTTGCAGGCAATGAGGAGACCGCCGGAAGTCTGCGGATCGTACAGGCAGTCCAGGCGTTCCTGAGGCACCCGAATGGTGTAATCCATCACGTCTTTTTCCAGATAGGACATGTTGTTGTGGGCGCCTGCCGGAAGGATTCCGTCGGCGGCGAATTCCAAAGCTCTGTCAAAAATAGGAATGCGTTCGGCATAGAGCTCCAAAGTGACGTTTCCGGCTTTGGCCATCTCCGCGGCGTGACCGATCAGACCGAAACCGGTGATGTCCGTGCAGCCATCTACTTTTACGCCCTGCATTCCTTCATAGCCGTACTTGTTCAGCTCCGCCATGGTGCGGTTCATTTCCGCATCTTCTTCCGGCGTGAGCAAATCCACCTTTGCGGCAGAGGTAAGAATGCCAATGCCGATTTTCTTGGTGATTACCAGATAGTCTTCTTCCTCGGCGCTGTTGCTGAGAATATCGTCCGGATGGGCGAAACCGGTGACGCTGAGGCCGTACTTCGGCTCGTCGTCGTTGATGCTGTGACCCCCTACAATCATGGCACCGCACTCGTTGACCTTCTCGTTTCCTCCCGCGAGGATGGCTTCCACCGCATCAATCGGAAGACAGTTCGGGAAGGTGAGCAGGTTCATGGCCAGCTTCGGAGTACCTCCCATGGCGTAGATGTCGCTGAGGGAGTTTGCCGCTGCAATCTGACCGAACATATATGGGTCGTCTACAATCGGCGGGAAGAAGTCGATGCTGTTAATCAGTGCAACGTCATCGGAAACCCGATAGACGCAGGCATCGTCACTGCTGTCGAATCCGACCATTACGTTCGGATCTTTGATTTTCGGCAGATTGGAAAGAATATCGCTTAGGACTCCCGGCCCTACTTTAGCGCCTCAGCCGCCGGCGCTGGTCATTTCTGTCAGCCGTACCTTCTGAGGAATCCCCGGAATCGGGCAGGCCATTTTTTCGTTGTTACTCATAGACAATTTAACTCCTATAGTTTTTTTCAATAGTTAAAATTACTCGTTGGATTCCTGTGCATATTTGCGGATGGCTTCAATTGCCGTGTCGATTTCTTCCTCCGTGTTGAACGGTCCGATGGAGAATCGAACGGTTCCTTCCGGGAAGGTGCCCAGGGATTTGTGGGCCAGTGGGGCACAGTGCAGTCCCACCCGGGTCATGATGCCGTATTCCTGCTCCAGCTGAAAGGCAATCATGCCGTTATCGCCATTGAGAAAATCCACGGAAACCACTGCGACTCGGCCTTCCTCCGTCGGCATACCCGCAATGCGGATTCCCTCCACATCCCGAATACCGTCCAGCATTCTTTTTACCAGTTTCTGCTCGTGTTCGTGAACCTCCTGCTGATGCTCCGCCAGCCAGCCGACGGATGCGTGCAGTCCAAAAATACCCGGCAGGTTCATGGTTCCGCTTTCGAAACGGTCCGGCAGTTCCTCCGGCATCTCCGCCATATCGGAATGGCTTCCGGTTCCTCCGGAAATAATCGGGGTTAATTCTCCGGTTATCGCCGGGTTCAGGAGAAGGGCCCCGATGCCCTGAGGTCCCAGCATGGATTTGTGTCCCGGCAGGCTGAGACCGTCGATGTGGCAGGCTTTCATGTCAATCGGCACGTTTCCTGCAGTCTGGGCGGCATCTACGAAGAAAAGAACATTCTTCTCGTGACAGCGCTGTCCCACCTCCCGGATAGGCATCAGCGTGCCGCTGACGTTGGATGCGTGAACCATCACCACTGCCCGAACGGACTCATCAATCATGGCCAGGGCTTCTTCCAGCTTCAATTCTCCGCGCTCATTGCACGGCATATAGCCTACTTCAATCAGGCCTTCCTGCTCCAGCTGATATGCCGGGCGGTACACGGCGTTGTGTTCCATGCCGGAAATCAGAATCTTATCGCCTTTCCGGGCAAGTCCCTTAATCAGGAAATTCAGGGAATAGGTGTTGCCCGGCGTGAAAATCGTGTACCGGGAACCGTAACCGTTCATCATTTTGCTAATCATCTCTCGGGTTTCCAGCACAACACCGGCAGCGGAGTAGGCCTTGGCGTATCCGCCGCGGTTGATATTGCTGCCAACATTTTTTATATAATCGTATACTGCATCTCCCACAACATCCGGCTTCGGATAAGATGTGGCACCATTATCCAAATAAATCATAGTGTCCTCCTTCGCATAACATACCAAAATACATACTATATTAATAGGAAATAAAAGTCAAACATGATACTTCCTCAAAGATAGCTTACTCGGAAAAAAATGATAGAACAAATTTGTTTTTTCTATTGCGTTATAGCCCTAACAATGATAAAATCTATAGCTGTGTTACGGGAGTAGATAGGTGCTGGTGTGCCTTACGGTCTTCAAAACCGCTATGTGGCGTTAGGAGCGTCATGGGTGGGTTCGATTCCCACGTACTCCCGCCAATAAATCCTTGATATTGTTGAGATACAAGGGAATGAATGTGACGTAAATGCATGGAGTGTAATCGGCTGTAGCCCGATGGACTCCATGTTTTTTTTGTTCTCTCACCGGCTTGTGCGTGTGGAATGGTGTGACGTCGGGATTCTTATTTTAAGCATAAAGACATCATGGCAAGGTGAGCTTCAAATCAATTCAGCGGATTTAGAATCAGCTTCTTTGGGTGGAAATTGAAAATGTAATTGATTGAGAAGCAAAAAGAGAACAGCAATGGTGAATTGAAAAAGTAAGTTCCAGTTCAGCAAAAAACTTTCAGCTTTGCAAAAGTAAATTCTGGTATGGGGGGTAAAATTAGAGTAAATAGTGAAAATACCGTGCAAATATGGCGAATACGGAAGGATAGTTTGTAA
>NZ_JAQXUZ010000023.1:0-77974 GCF_029224645.1 Mogibacterium kristiansenii | reverse complement strand
TCATCAGCGTAAGTTAAAGAAACTTCAAAGTATCAGAGACTCGATGTTTCAGAAGATGTTTGTTTGATATAATAATACTGTATGAATGAAAATCCGTTAAGGAACTGAGGTGTTTTATGAAAATCAGTGAATTGATAGGAGGAAAACATAAGTAACTGAATATATTGACTATTGTGATTAAATGTGTTTAAACACGCCCAAAAGAGAGTGTTAAAATGAACACATCAAATATCACAAATTATAAACCCAAAAGTGTTGCCGAACTTTTGGGATATCTGTTAAGACATTACAACGTTGAGACAGAGAAGGAATTTTAAAGGCAAACCGAACTCCAACTAATAGGCATTATTACACTTATGATTTGTAGGCTGTATGGGCTTCGTAAGTATAAAAAACAAATAGAAAGGGATGAGGGGATTGCTAAAGAGCTTCAAGACAGAAATAAATCCGTCAGAAGAGCAGAAAGTCAAGATTCGCAAAACGATAGGAACTTGTAGATTTATCTATAACTTCTATCTTGCTCATAATAAGGAGCTTCATGAAAATGGGAAAAAGTTTATGAGCAGCAACAAATTTAGAGTTTGGCTTAACAATGAGTATGTTCCGAAGCATCCGGAATATTCTTGGATCAAGGAAGCTTATTCAAAAGCGGTAACACAGGCAGTAAATAACGGACAAACCGCATTTACGAGATTCTTTAATCACAAGAGCGCCTTTCCAAGGTTTAAAAAGAAAGGCAAATCTGATGTAAAAATGTATTTCGTAAAGAATAATCCGAAAGATTGTCGTTGTGAAAGACACAGAATCAATATTCCGTCACTTGGTTGGGTTCGCATCAAAGAAAAAGGATATATTCCCACAACAAAAGATGGATACGTAATTAAAAGCGGTCATGTCTCAATAAAAGCGGACAGATACTATGTTTCAGTTCTTATAGAAATCCCGGATAACAGGATAGCCAATAATTCCAATGAAGGAATTGGCATAGACCTTGGATTAAAGGATTTCGCCGTTGTTTCCAATGGTACAAGTTATAAGAACATTAACAAATCCGCAAAATTAAAGAAACTGGAAAAACAACTCATTCGAGAACAGAGAAGTCTTTCTCGAAAGTATGAAAATGTAAAGAAAGGAGGGCCCACTCAAAGAGCGAATATACAAAAACAAAGGCTTAAGGTACAGAAACTTCATCATAGAATTGACAATATTCGTACTGATTACATCAATAAAACAATCGCAGAGATAGTGAAAACCAAACCATCTTATATAACGATTGAAGATTTAAATGTATTAGGAATGATGAAGAACAAACATCTTTCAAAGGCAGTTGCTTCGCAGAAGTTTTATGAATTTAGAACAAAGCTTCAAGCTAAATGTAACGAAAACGGCATTGAACTTCGAGTTGTAGACAGATGGTTTCCATCATCGAAAACCTGCCATTGCTGCGGCGCTATCAAAAAAGATTTAAAGCTTTCAGACAGAACCTTCACATGTGACTGCGGTTATATCGAAGACAGAGATTTCAATGCTGCACTTAATTTGAGAGATGCTACGACTTACGAAGTTGCATAAATAAAAGCAAACGTAGGTATGTACCGAAGGCTATTTCGGGAATTTACGACTATGGAGTGTACAAGAACTTGTGAGTAGTGTATTGTTTACAATCGCCAAAGCATACACAATGAAGCAGTAAGAAGTATCCGCAAGGACTTCAATTTCTCGATGTGTTTGAGTATATTTAAACATATTTTGAGTGGCAGGCAATTATGATTTTTAAGAAAGAGGCGGATTTCGAGGAAGAACTGATACATCTTCTGACATCCGTAAGCGGTTGGAAAAAAGATACCTGCGGATGGGGAAATTCCGATGGTGCGTATGAATCGGTGCTTCGTTATCCCGATGAAGAGGACCTTCTGAAGAACTGGGCGAACATTCTCTATAACAATAACAAAAGCAGGGATCGCCTGAACGAATATCCGCTCACATCGGGAGAGATGCGCCAGATTATGGAACAGGTGACGAACCTTCGGACCCCTTTGAAGCTAAACGGTTTCATCAATGGACGAAGCGTGTCTATTGTTCGGGATAATCCGGAGGATACAGAACATCTGGGAAAAGAAATCAGCCTGAAGCTGTTCGACCGCATGGAGATTGCCGGAGGCCAGAGCGTTTATCAGATTGCACAACAACCGAAGTTCCCGACGAAGAATCGGATTCTGAACGATCGCCGCGGGGATGTAATGCTGCTGATTAACGGAATGCCGGTGATTCATATCGAGTTGAAGCGATCCGGAGTACCGGTGAGTGAGGCGTGCCATCAGATTGAGAAATACTCCCACGAAGGGGTGTTCACCGGACTGTTTTCTTTGGTACAGATTTTTGTGGCTATGACTCCCGAAGAGACGCTGTACTTCGCCAATCCGGGACCGGACGGCCGATTCAATCCTTCTTTTTATTTCCATTGGGCGGACTTTGATAACGAGCCGATTAATAACTGGAATGAGATTGTGCGCACGTTCCTGTCCATCCCGATGGCACATCAGATGATCGGGTTCTATACGATTGCGGACAATTCCGATGGGGTGCTGAAGGTGATGCGGAGCTATCAGGTGAACGCGGCGAATCGGATTTCCGACACAGTGCGGAAGACCAAGTGGGGAGAGCAGAATCAACTGGGTGGATACGTGTGGCACACCACCGGCTCCGGTAAAACCATGACCAGCTTCAAGTCGGCACAGCTGATTGCGGATTCCGGCGATGCGGACAAGGTGGTTTTTCTGATGGACCGAATTGAGCTGGGCACCCAGTCCCTGCAGGAATATCGGGGTTTTGCAAATGACGATGAGGATGTTCAGGCGACGGAAAACACCGGGGTACTGATTGGAAAATTGAAAAGCACGAATCCGGCAGACACGCTGATTGTCACATCTATCCAAAAGATGAGCAACGTGCCGGAGGATGCGGGACTGAAAGCCCGGGATTTGGAAACGATTCGACGGAAGCGAATTGTTTTTATTGTGGATGAAGCCCATCGATCCACTTTCGGCGATATGCTGATCTGCATTAAAGAAACGTTCCCTCAGGCGATTTTCTTTGGATTTACCGGAACACCGATTCAGAAGGAGAACCAGAAAAAGAAGAGCACGACCGCAACGGTTTTCGGCAATGAGCTGCATCGATACAGCATCGCGGACGGCATTCGCGACGGAAATGTTCTGGGATTCGATCCGTATATGGTACGGACATATCGGGACAAGGAAATGCGCAAAGCCGTTGCGCTTGAAATGGCACATGCATCCTCGGAGAAAGAGGCGCTGGACAACAAAGATAAACGAAAGGTCTACATGGAGTTCATGGATTCCGGGAAGGTGCCGATGGCCGGATATGTTGATTCGAGCAGCGGAAAATATCTTCGAGGAATTGAAGACTATATTCCAAATGCACAATACCGACAAGATGCGCACACCCATGCGGTGGTGGAAGATATCCGGGAGAATTTCCCTCGCCTCAGCACCGGAAAGGGCGACGAGGGCGTTCGCTTTCACGGAATTTTTGCCACATCCAGCATTTCGGATGCGATTAACTACTATCGATTGTTCAAGGAAATGGCACCGGAACTTAAAGTGACGGCCTTGTTTGATCCGAACATTGATAATAAGGAGGGGGCAATTAACAAAGAGGATGGTTTGGTGGAGATTATTCAGGATTATAACCGCCGGTACGGACAGGATTTTACCATTCCTACTTTTGCCAGAATGAAGAAAGATATTGCAGCGCGACTGGCCCATAAGAAACCCTACGAACGAATTGCGAGAGAATCGGAGAAACAGCTGGATCTTCTGATTGTTGTGGATCAGATGTTGACCGGATTTGATTCCAAATGGGTGAATACCTTGTATTTGGACAAAGTTCTTCTGTACGAAAATATCATTCAGGCGTTCTCACGAACGAACCGGCTTTTTGAAATTCACGAGAAACCATTTGGAATTATCCGATATTATCGGAAACCGTATACCATGAAGCGGAATATCGATAGCGCCATTAAACTGTATTCCGGAGATCGAGCGTATGGGTTATTCGTTCCGAGTCTTACGGAGCATTTGGAAGAGATGAATCACAGTTTCCGGGTTATTGAGCGGCTGTTCCGGGACGAAAAAATTGATAATTTCGAACGGCTGCCGGAGGATGGAACTGTTTGCGGGAAATTCGCAAAGGAATTTCGAGAACTGGTATCCTATCTGGAAGCGGCACAAATCCAAGGATTCACATGGGAAAAGAAGCGTTATGAGGAAGAAGAGACCGGTGAAGTGGTCGAGGTGGAGTTGGATGAAAGAACGTATCTGATTCTGCTGATTCGGTACAAAGAAATACCACGATTTGAAGGAGGCGAGTTCGGTCCGGAGATACCGTATGATTTGGATCCATACATCGAAGAGATGGATACGGGCAAAATCGATGCGGAATATATGAATTCCCGTTTCGAAAAGTATTATAAGCTTCTGAAACGAGATGATGCGTCTGAAGGGGAACTGGAGAAAGCGGAAGAGGAATTGCACCGAACGTTCTCCACGCTGACCATGGAAGAGCAAAAATACGCCAATTTATTTTTGCACGATATTCAAAGCGGGGATGTGGAACCGGTGGCAGGCGCAACCCTTCGGGATTACATTACGGAGTACATGGCAGACCATCGCAACGATCGAATTCACCGATTCGCGGAGACATTCGGGATGGACGAAGAGAAGCTGAGAAAGCTGATGGCGCTGCATCCTACCGAAGGAAATATTAATGAATTCGGACGCTTTGATGCCTTGAGGGCAACGGTGGATAAAGAGAAGGCTCGCGCGTATTTTGAAGAGAAGGAGCAGCGAAAAATCGCACCGCCAAAAGTTACGATAAAAATCGACAATATCCTTCGAGCGTTTATCTTGGAAGATGAGAAATAACAATAATCCTCGAGAAAACCTTTAATTCTCCAATTCCTGCCCGGAAGTATTAAAATAAATAAATTCGTGCGTTAGATTTTTCTAACGCACTTTTTTTAATGCAAAGTGACCACACAAAAAACACAATGGGTAGTGGACAAATAATTTTGAATGATTATAATAGGATGTTGAAAAAAATTTAAGCGGTGAATCCGCAATTAAGAAAGGGGACTAAAGATGAAAATTATTGCAGTAGCAGTGTTTCTGATAGTGATACTGCTGATTATCTCCGAACGAGTGCACCGTACCGCGGCGGCAATGGCCGGGGCAATGGTACTGATTCTCACCGGCGTCATGTCGGCGGACAAGGCACTTTCCTATATTGATTTTAATACCATTGGGGTGCTGGTGGGCATGATGATTTTCGTGGCTATCGTGCGTCGATCCGGTATGTTCGAATATATTGCGGTGCGAGCAGCCAAAGCGGTACACGGAGATCCGTGGAAAATCATGGTTGCTTTTACCCTGATTACCGCAGTGCTTTCGGCAATTTTGGATAACGTTACCACCGTATTGTTGGTGGGACCGATGTCCATCGCCATTGCCCGGATGCTGAAGATCGATCCGGTTCCGTTCCTGATGGGACAGATTCTGGCATCCAACGTGGGCGGTACCGCCACCTTAATCGGTGACCCGCCAAATATCATGATCGGCAGTGCCGCACACCTGTCCTTTATGGACTTCCTGGAAAACACCGGTTTTGCCGTGCTGTTCATCCTGGCCGTGCTGATTCTGCTGATGAAAATTGTATATGAGAAGAAGATTGAAATGGGCACGGTGGATACCAGCGCCATTGAGAAGCTGGATCCGTCCAAGTCCATTACCAATCGGGCACTGATGAGAAAAGGAATCATCGTTTTAATCTGTGTAATCGTTGGATTTATGTTCCATGACAAACTGGGCATTGAGTCTTCCGTCATCGCTCTGACCGCAGCCGCAGTGATGCTGATTATCGGCAGGGAAGATGTGAACGAGGCCATTCAGGATGTAGAGTGGACGACAATCCTGTTCTTTATGTCGTTGTTCGTGGTTGTCGGTGGTCTGACCGAGACGGGTATCATCAAGGAACTCGCATCCAAGATCATCAATGCAACCGACGGACATCCGATGGTCACCATGCTGGTGCTTTTGTGGGCGTCGGCACTGCTGTCCTCCATCCTGGACAACATCCCGTTCGTCGCAACGCTGATTCCGCTGATTCTGGCCATGCAGGCGGACGGAATGGACGTCACCTCCTTCTGGTGGGCGATTTCCCTAGGTGCGTGCCTGGGCGGAAACGGAACCATGATTGGTGCATCCGCCAATGTGGTTTTGTCGGACATCAGTACGAAACACGGCTATCCGATTACCTTCAAGAGCTACCTGAAAGTCGGCATGCCGTTCATGCTTCTGTCCATCGTAATTTCCACTGTATTTCTTGTGATAAAATTTGATATTATGTAGTCAGGAGGTATGGATTAATGAGCAATGAATACACGACCAACAAAGTGTCCAGCGACATGATCAACATGATGGCAAAACAAATGGGCGCGGTGCATATCAAGTCCGATCCGGCGTATATCAACATTTATACATTTGAGATTGCACCGGAATTTCGGATTAAGTACATGCTGGATCTCCGCCGGGGAAAGGGCATGTACCTTCATCGGGTAAGCCCGTACCCAATTATGCTGGGAAAATTCTACGGCGAGACCGATATCGTCGATTACATGAAGCGGGATCTGCAGAAGTTCCGCCGCGCGTACGAAAGCGACAAATTCTCGTCCTTCCTGGATCTGACGGAAGATTTGACCCAGTTCAATCGCCAGATTGAGCAGCTCTTCTTGAATCGGAATGTGCCGGAAGCGGCTTTCCGGGAACTGGCGGAGGAGATGAAGAACGTGCATGCCACCATTAAACAGATGGCAGAGGAATGCCCAATGTTGTATGATACCCATCGAAACATGGGTGAACTGGCCATCAACTCCAGCGATTTGGGTCGGGAAGAGGAATAGTTCTCGTAAAAATAAGAAGAGTCGGAAGTCTGAGGCTTCCGATTCTTTTTTTTATGTCGACAGCACGAGGGAAAATGAGTATAATCAAAGTAGCGTTGATTTTACATCCGGGGGTGTAGAACTGCATTGAATTACAAACAGGCAGGAGTGGAAATGGCTAAGAAAGTATCAAGAAAAGAAGAAGAGAAACTGAAGAAACTGTCGCCGGCGGAGCGGAAAGCGATTAAGAAGCAGAAGAAGCGGGATGCGTATCAGAAGGAGAAGGCGCAGCGGAAGGAAGAGCGCTATCAGAGCGAGTCGAAGAAGTTCCGCAAGCGTCACCGGAAGGGCGCCGTTGTGACGGGCATCGTGCTGGCGGTGGTTCTGCTGGGCGGCCTCTTCTATTGGATGAACACCGGACTGTTCGAGGAAGACAGCTATAAATTCTTCAGCTACGACAAATACGTGAAGGTGGCGTCCACGGACAAGCTGACCTACAAAAAGTCTCAGCTGAAGGTGTCCGACAAGGACGTGGAAAAACAGATTCAGGCGAAGCTGAAGAATGCCGGAGAGAAGAAGCTGACGGAGGCATTCATCAAGAAGAACACGGACAACGAGTGCAAGACGAAGGCGGAATACGAGAAGCACGTTCGGGAACAGCTGGAGAAGGACAAGAAGAATTCCGTGGGCAGCGAATTGCTCAGCAAGGTCAGCGGAGATTCCAAGCTGAAGAAGACGCCGAAGCTGCAGCTCAAGGCGGCCAAGAAGGACGTGGAGCAGAACTATGAGCAGATGGCTTCTCAGTACGGAATGGACGTGGACAGCTTGATTAAAGCCTATGGTATGGACGAAAAATCCTATCAGGCCATGGTAAAGAACAGCGCCAAGGAGAGCGTGAAGCTGCACCTGGTGGCACATGCCATTGCAAAAGAAGAGGGCATCCGTCTCAGCAGCAGCGATTACGACCAGAGGCTGAAGGAGTTCAAGGAAAGTACCGGACTCAGCGAGAAGCAGTTCAAGAAGCAGGCCGGATCCTCTTACGAGGATTATGCGAAGGAGAACAACTTCGAAGAGTATTTTTTCCAGGAGAAGGTAGGACAGTTCCTGGTGGACAAGGCCACGGCAAAATAGTGGAAAGCAGAAGTTTTTGCTGGCGGAGAACAACGATCATTACACCATCGGCAATAAGGGAGATGATGTAGACAATAAATTGCAAGAACCAACCTTCCTAATGGACGATGTCCCGTTAACCGGGGCGTCGTCTTTTTTTGCGGTGCCGTCAAGCTATGGAGAATGGCCGGGGCTTGTGGTACAATCAAAGTAGTTTTTTTCACAGAAGGGAGAATGGGATTATGAGACGTGAAATAGCGGTCTCCGTGCATTTCCTGACGGAGGCGAGGCGAAAGAAAATCGAGGAAACCGCGGCGAAAGGCGGATTTGACACAGTGTTCTACGACAACGACGATGCGGCGGTGGGGAGAATAGCCGATGCGGAAATCGTCTTCTGCGAGACGCCGAAGCCGGTGAAGGGGCTGAAGAACGTGAAGTGGTGTGCCAGCTCCTATGCGGGCATCGCACCGTATCTGGAACCGGGGGTGCTGCCGGAGGGCTGCCGGCTCACCAATGGGGCGGGTTCCTACGGCGTGACTATTTCGGAGCACATCGTGATGGTGTCCCTGATGCTGCTGAAGCAGATGCCGAGATACCGGGAAATCATCGACAATCGGGAATGGCGCCACGACGTGCCGATTCGTTCCATCTACGGAAGCCGGGTGACGGTTCTGGGGACGGGAGATATCGGAAAATATACCGCCAAGCGAATGAAGGGGATGGGGGCGAAGACCGTCATCGGAATGAACCGGAGCGGTCGCTGCGACGAACCTTCTTTTGACCGTATCATCACGGCGGGAGAGCTGGATGCACTGCTGCCAGAAACGGATATTCTGGTGCTGTGCATGCCGGAGACGAAGGAAACCCGGGGGACCCTGTCCAAGGAGCGCATTGCGATGCTGCCGAAGGAGGCCATCGTGGTGAACGTGGGCCGGGGCAGCGCTATCGATCAGGATGCGCTGATGGCGGCCCTGAACGAAGAGCGGATTGCCGGGGCGGCTTTGGACGTTATGGTGCCGGAACCGCTGCCGAAGGATCATCCGCTGTGGGATGCGCGGAACATCATCATCACTCCGCACATTTCCGGGAACATGTCCCTGGAACACACCCGGGAGGAGTCCGTGGACTTGTTCTGCCGAAACCTGGAGCGATACATCGCGGGGGAACCGCTGGTTCACGCCGTGGATTTTGAAAGAGGGTATTAATATGATTAAAGCATGCATTTTCGATCTGGATGGGACACTGACCCGGACGCAGGAGTCCATCGCCCGTCCCATCAATATGACTTTGAAACATTACGGGTTGAAGGCGCAGCCGGTGGAAGCCTATAACTATTTCGCCGGGGACGGCATCGATAACGCCCTGCGCCGGGCGCTGGCGGCATCCGGCGATGAAGAGGGAAAATTCTTTTCCGAGGGCATCAAGCTGTGCCGGAAGTGGATGCAGGAGGATCCCCTGTACCACGTGGAGCCCTACGAGTACGTGCCGGAAACCCTGAAGAAGCTTCGGGACTGCGGCTGCAAGCTGGCGGTGTTCTCCAACAAACCCCACCTCAGCGCGGTGAACGTGGTGGAGACGATTTTGGGCAAAAACACTTTCGATCACATCCAGGGGCAGACCGACCGAATTCCCATCAAACCGGATCCTACGGGAGTGTTCGAAATCCTGGACCGATTCGGTCTTTCCAAGGAGGAATGCCTGTACTTCGGGGATACCAACACGGATATGATGACGGGAAAGAATGCGGGGGTGTATACCGTGGGCGTCACCTGGGGATTCCGCCCTCGGGAAGAGCTGGAGAAATACCATGCGGACCGGATTATCGATTGCCCGAAGGATTTCTGGACCTGCGTGAAAGAGATGAACGAAGAATAGAAGCATAAGAGGATGGAATGAAGAAGAGAAGAAAACCGGAGCTGCTGGTTCCGGCCGGAAGTATGGAGCCGCTGATTGCGGCGGTGGAGAACGGGGCGGATGCCGTCTATGTGGGCGGCCGCCTGTTCAACGCCCGGATGAATGCGGGAAATTTTGACGATGAAAGGATGCAGCAGGCCCTGGACTACGCCCACGCCCGAGGCGTGAAGGTGTTCGTGACCATGAACACCTTGATTTTCGATGAGGAAATGGAAGAGGCGGTGGAATACGCCGGATTCCTGTATCGGGCGGGGGTGGATGCCCTGATTGTGCAGGATTTGGGATTGGGAAGGCGTATTCACGAAGAGCTGCCGGATTTTCCCTTGCATCTTTCCACACAGGGAACCGCCTGCGATGCGGAAGCGGTGGCACTGGCGAAGGAGCTGGGCTACGAACGGGTGGTGCTTTCTCGAGAACTGTCTCTGGCGGAGATGGAAGCGGCTTGTCGGGATGGGGGCCTGGATATTGAGGTGTTCGTTCACGGCGCCCTGTGCATCTGCTATTCCGGACAATGCCAAATGAGCCGATTCTACGGGGGCAGAAGCGGAAACCGCGGAGCCTGCGCCCAACCTTGCCGCCTTCCTTATGAAGGTGTGGATGAAAACGGAAAGAAAATCTCCGGCCATCTTCTGAGTCCCAAGGATCTGTGTCTGGTGGACCGACTGGGAGAGCTGATTGAAGCGGGCGTCTACTCCTTCAAAATCGAAGGTCGAATGAAATCCCCGGAGTATGTGGCGGTGGTCACCCGAATCTACCGGAAATACATCGACGAATACATGGAAAAAGGCAGCTATCACGTGACCCCGGAGGATCGCCGGGAGCTGCGGCAGATCTTTAACCGAGGTGGTTTTACCTCGGGCTATTTGAATGGAAATCCGGGAGAGAAGCTGATGTCCCCGGTGATTCCGAAGAATCAGGGCATCCGCATCGGAACCGTACAATCGGTAAAACCGGGCTCCACCCTGGTAGATGTATCCTGCGATATCCTGCCGGATATGGGCGACGGCATCGAAATCCGTTCGGAGCGAAAGGCCGGAAAGGCGGTCAGCACCATCATCAGCTACCGAAAGGAGCCGGGAAAGGGCGTTCTGCGCATCGGGGATTTCAAGGAGCCGGTGCAGGTGGGGGATGCGGTGTACCGAACATCCTCCAAGAAGCAGCTGGAAGCGGCGCGCAGCTCCTTCCGGAACATGTCCTTGGACGCATCGCCGGAATCCCGCCGCATCGGACGGCGCCGAGGCATTAATCTGACCCTGACATGTTTCGACAATGTGCTTCGCCTGACCGGTACAACCATCCCGGAAACGGGGGAGCTGTGGGACAGCCAGGCGAAGAAGAGCGCAGTGCTGGAGGCGGGTCCTTTCGAGACGGATGCGGAACGGGCCACGCCGAAGGAACGGTACGAGAATGCCCTTCGAAAGACGGGAAATACCCCATTTGAAGTGGAGAGCCTCCGCTTCCGAGGGGACTTTGATATACGGGTAAAAGCATCGGAAATCAACGCTCTTCGCCGGGAGTGCCTGGCCAAGCTGGAAGAGAAGATTCGGTTCCGCCGGACGCTTCCGGAAGGCTTCCGGACGATGGAAGCGATGGGGGAATCCGAGACCGGGCTGCCGGTTCTTCCGGATACCTTGCCGCGAGTTCCTCTGGCCGCTCTGTGCCTGGAGGCGGACCGTTCCGGTCAATCTTTAGCGGAGGCGTACGGAAACCGGGAAGACCCGGAAGCGGTTCCTTTTATTTCCAATGTGACCAAGGGCCGTGAGGACGACATCCTGCTGCACCGGGAAGGGGAAATCCGGGAACTGGGACAAAGTGTGCCGATTCTGGTGGGGAACCTGAGCTGGCTGCACCGGCTGGCGGGAAAGGGACTCCGGCTGTACGGCGATTACGGCCTGAACGGGGTGAACCGGGAGACGGCAAGGGTATTGAAAGAGATGGGCGTGGAAGCGCTCTGCCCGGGACTGGAGCGGAACGAAACCGGCGAGCTTGGAGAGAAAAGGATGCCGCTGATGATCAGCGAGCACGATTTCTCCGCCCGGGAACTTCGAAACAATAAGCGTGGAATTCGTATCCGGGTGGAACATCCGGAGTACAGCAGTCAGAGCCGGATTGTTCCGGTGGTGACGGAAAGGAATTAGAGGAATGAAGCTGATGCACCTGGCGGATCTCCACCTGGGAAAACGGGTAAACGGGTTTTCCATGATGGAGGATCAGGAATACATTCTGAATCGGATTTTGGAAATCATGGAGGAGGAGCAGCCGGACGGTCTGCTGATTGCCGGCGATGTGTACGACAAAACCATCCCGCCGGCAGAGGCGGTGCGTTTGATGGACGATTTTCTCACCGCCGTGGCGGCGAAGCACGTCCCGGTGTTCCTAATCAGCGGAAACCACGATTCGGCGGAGCGGGTAGCCTTCGGGCATCAGCTGATGCAGGGGAGCGGCATTTGGATCTCGCCGGTATACGACGGAACCATCCGGCACCACACCCTGGAGGATCGGTGGGGCGAGGTGAACATCTACCTCATTCCCTTCCTGCGGCCTTCCGTGGTGCGGAGCTTTTTCCCGGATGTTGAAATCGAGGATTACACGGATGCGCTGCGAACCATCATTGAAGATCTGCAGGTGGACACGTCCCGGAGAAACGTGGTGCTGGCCCATCAGTTCGTCACGGCGGCGGGGGCATTGCCGGAAACCTGCGACTCGGAACAGCTGTCGGTGGGCGGCCTGGACCGGGTGGACGGAAGTGTTTTTAGCCCCTTCGATTATACCGCTTTGGGGCACCTCCACGGTCCGCAGCGCGTGGGAAGCGAGACGATTCGGTACGCCGGATCCCCTTTGAAGTATTCTTTTTCGGAGCTTCACCAGAAGAAGAGCGTGACGGTGGCGGAGCTTCGGGCAAAAGGAGAGACGGAAATTCGGCAGATTCCGCTGCAGCCTCAGAGAGAGATGATAGAGCTGCGGGGGACCTTTGAAGAGATTCTGGAGGAAGCCCGGAAGAAAGGGGAGCTCCAGACGGATTATTACCATATGATTCTCACGGACGAGACCGATGTGGTGGACGCCCTGTCCCGCCTTCGGGAGTACTATCCCAACATCATGCTGCTGGATTATGACAACCGGAGAACCCGCTCGCAGAAAGAAGTGGAGCAGTTGGACCGGGTGGAGGAACGGACGCCGGGGGAACTGTTCGCCGCGCTGTATGAGCAGCAGAACGGGCAGGAGATGGATTCGGACCGGAAAGAGTATCTGGATGGACTGATTCGTGAAATTTGGGAGGAACAGGTATGAGACCGATTCGCATAGAAATGTCCGCCTTCGGACCGTACGCCGGCAAACAGACCGTAGAAATGGACCGGCTGGGGACCAGCGGCATCTACTTGATTACCGGGGATACGGGGGCGGGTAAAACCACCATTTTCGATGCCATCGTCTTCGCACTTTACGGAACCGCCAGCAGCGACCGGCGGAGCGGCGATATGCTGCGTTCCCGCTATGCGGAGCCGGATACCCCCACGGAGGTGAAACTTGTTTTTGCCTACCGCAATAAAGAATATGAGATTCTCCGGAATCCGACCTATCAGCGGCCGAAGCTGCGAGGCGAGGGCATGACCCAGGAGAACGCATCCGCGGAGCTGCGGCTGCCGGGGGGAGAGATTCTCACCCGCACCGGAGAGGTGGACGAGAAAATCCGGGAGATTCTGGGGATGACCCGGGATCAGTTCATGCAGATTGCCATGATTGCCCAGGGGGATTTTCTCAAGCTGCTGCTGGCCAAGACGGAGGAGCGGCGGAAGATTTTCAGCAGTATTTTTCGCACCGGCCGGTATGCCCGGCTGGAGGAGCGCCTGAAGCAAGAGGCCCGTCAGGCGCGGAAGACGTACGACGACGTGGTGCGAGAAATCGGCTTCGAGCAGGAACGGGCACGGCTTCCGGAAGGAACGGACCGGAGCGGGCTTCGGGATGAGGAGTACCTTCAGGCGATTGAGAAATTCCGGGATGAGGCCGGAATAAGATTGGAAGAAGGAGAGAAGAAGCAGGAACTTCTGAGAGGGGAGCTGGATGCTCTGGCGGCCCGGATTCTGGCGGCGGAAGAGCAGGAAAAGCGGAAAAAGGCGCTGGAAGAGACTCGGGAACAGTGGACGAAACTTCAGGCCGCGGCGGAGCAGCGAAAACAGGAGCTGGAAGCGGCGCGGAGCCGTGAACCGGAAGCGAAGGAGAAGGAAGCGCGGCTTCACGTGGAGCAGGACCGGCTGCAGCAGTACGACCGGCTGGAAGAATTGAAGCAGCAGAAAATCGAAGCGGAGAAAAAGCAGGCTTCGGATGAGGCGGCTCGAAAGAAGTTGGAAGCGGGCCGGAAAGCCCTGACACAGCAAATTCAGGATTGCCGGCAGAAAATCAAAGAAAAGGAGGCACTGGCCGGGAAGGCCGCAGCGTTCTCCGGGGAGAAGGAACGCCTTCGGAGTCAGGGGGCGGAATACAATGAATTGAAGACCTTGCTGGAAGCCTATGAGGAAGATTCGGAAAAGTGGAGCCGGGCGGCGGTGACTTATCAGGCGGCTTGCGGCAAGGAACGGGAATTCGGCGAGTCCTATCTCCGGCAGCACCGGGCGTTTCTGGATGACCAGGCGGGAATCCTGGCGGCGGAATTGGCGGAGAATCAGCCGTGTCCGGTGTGCGGATCCTTGCACCACCCGTCGCCGGCGATGAAAACCGACGATGCGCCGACCCGGGAAACGGTGGAACAGTCCCAGAAGCGTTGGGAAGAAAGCAAAACCGCCATGGATGAGGCCGGCCGAAAGGCGGCAGCTCTGCGGGGAACCCGAGACAGCAGCCTTCAGCATATGGAAGAAAAGGCCAAGGGGCTGAATATGCCGACGGAGCCGGCGGCGCTGAAAGAGACGCTGATGGAAGAGCAGAAGCGGTTTCGGCCAAAATGGAAAGAGGTCACGGAAGCCCTGGCGGCATCGGAAGCGGCGACCGAGGCGAAAGTGGTTTTGGAGGAGAAGCTGGAGACGCTTCAGAAAAAGCAGGAGGGTGATGAAGAAGCCTATCGCAAGCTGGAGTTGGAATCCGCTCGCCTGCAGGAGCAGATTGAGAATCTCTCTGCAAATTACTCGGAACTGAAGGAGACCCTTCCGTATCCGGACCGGGAGTCCGCCGGGAAGGCGGCGTCGTTACTGGACCGGGAAATCCGAGAAATCCGGGAGGCGGTGCAGTCGGCGGAAGAGAACGAGAAAGCGGCCGCTCGCCGGATCCAGGAAGCGGAAGGCCGAATGGGCGAGCTGCAGAAGCAGATCCGAGAGGGCGAATCGGCAGAGTCGATGACATCCGCGGAACTGCAGGAAAATCAGAAGCAGAAAAAGGACGAACATCTCCGTCTGCAGGCAGAGGCGAAGGAGGATAACCTGATCTGGGAGACCAATTCCGCTGCGGCCGGCAACATTCGAAAGCTGAGCGGCGAGCGGGAGCAGGCGGCACGGAAGTATTCCATGCTCCAAAATCTGGCGGACACCGCCAATGGAAACCTTTCCGGAAAGCAGCGGATTCAGCTGGAGACTTATGTACAGCAGCAGCTTTTCGATCGGATTCTGGTGCGGGCCAACACCCGGTTCCGAGTGATGTCCGGCGGTCAGTACGACCTGGTTCGCCGAAAGGAATACCAGAAAAATCAGCAGAGCGGGCTGGACCTGGACGTGGTGGACCACTACAATGGTACCACCCGAAGCGTCTCCACCCTTTCCGGCGGAGAATCCTTCATGGCGTCCCTGTCCCTGGCACTGGGACTTTCCGATGAGATTCAGGAAAGCGCCGGCGGCGTTCAGCTGGATGCCTTGTTCGTGGACGAGGGCTTCGGCTCCCTGGATGAAGAAACTCTGGATCAGGCCATGAAGGCCATTCAGACCTTGGCGGAGGACGGCGGCCGAATCGTGGGTATCATCTCCCACGTGACGGAGCTTCAGAACCGCATCGACCGGCAGCTGCTGGTGCGCAAAATGAAATCCGGCGGCAGTACCGTCACTATCAATATCTTATAGAGGAAATGGAGTGTTCAAAATGAGAATGATCGATACATTGACAAAAAAGGGCGATGCCATGATGGCGAACAGCATCCGGGCCCGGAAAGGCATCCTTCGGGACCGCTGCCGGGACCTGCGGAAGGAGATGGACATGGATTACCTCCGAGACGCCAGCGACGCCATCACAAAGCACATTCTGGCGAGCGAGGCCTACCGGGTTGCTGGAACCATCTTCGTCTACATGAGTTACGGCAAGGAAGTCATCACCGACGGTTTTATCGCGCAAGCGCTCGCCGATGGTAAAAAAATCTGCATCCCGCTGTGTCTTCCGGAGAATCAGATGGAAGCGAAGTGCTACACCGGACCGGAGGATCTCCATTCCGGAAAGTACGGAATCCGAGAGCCACGGGAGGATGCAGAGACAGTAGCACGAGAAGAAATCGACCTGGCGCTGATTCCGTGCGTCGCATGCGATAAGCGGTGCAACCGCCTGGGTCACGGTGCGGGATACTACGACCGATATCTGGAGGGGACGGATTTTGTCAAGATGGCACTGTGCCCGGAGAAAATGATTCTGTCCAACGTGGCGGTGGATGCCCTGGATGTTCCCATGGATGCCGTGGTAACTGAGGAAGGCATCGTGACGCGGAATCGGTAGCCGGAGAAGGAGGGATTATGTCTGAATTAATCTATAGCATTGTGATGTGGACCGCCCGAATTCATGACGAAATCATGGGCATGAACGACGGATGGGGATACTACAACAGCGACAAAAAACTGCATTTTATCGTCATGGGAATCATCGGGATGATTGTGGTGTTAGCAGCGTATTTCATCTTCAAGCTGCTGCAGAATCATCCGTTGGTGATTGCATTTATCTATGCGTTCACGGTAATGATCGTGCTGACATTCTCCATTGAAATCGGTCAAGGGTTCTACGGAACCGGCAACATGGAGATGGAAGACGTGGTGGCCGGCATGGGCGGATTCCTGTTTTTCTTCGTGATATTCGCACTGGTGCGGGGGATTTTCCTGTTGATTTTCAACCTTCTCCGAGGAAACGATCGAAAAAAACGGAAGAAGCAACGGTAGGAAAAAACAATTTATAAAAATATCCTTAAAAAGCTTGCTTTTTTTGTCATTGGAGGATAAAATATAGTTCATGTTGATAATATTTTGAGTAAAATTTGTCCGGCCAACCACAAAGATCGGATGAGGGTGAAAGGAGTACAGGTTAATGGCAAAGAAAGAACCTTATTTTGATGATGCGGCGCACGTATCGTCGGAATCGAGAGCAAGTTTTTCCGGTAAGTTAGGATATGTATTAGCGACGGCGGGATCCGCAGTCGGCCTGGGAAACATTTGGAGGTTTCCCTATCTCGCTGCAAGACACGGCGGCGGGATTTTCCTGCTGATTTATCTGATTATTGCAATTACATTCGGATACACCATGATGATGTCCGAGAATGCGCTGGGAAGAATGACCCGGAAGAGTCCGGTGGGCGCGTTCCGTGCTTTTAGCAAGGGCAAATTGGCCGGATGCGGCGGATGGCTCAATGCGGTGATTCCGATGCTGATTATGCCGTACTACAGTGTAATCGGCGGATGGGTTGTGAAATACCTTTACGAGTTCCTTCGGGGCAATGTGAACGCGACGGCAGACGATGCCTTCTTCGGCGGATTCATCAGCGATGACGCCAGTGCGGAGCTGTGGTTCGTGGTATTTGCGCTGATGATTGTCGTGGTAATTTTCGCCGGCGTGGAGAACGGCGTGGAGAGAATCTCCAAAATCATGATGCCGATGCTGGTATTCCTGGCGCTGATTGTTGCAATCTACTCCATGACGCGTCCGGGCGCCGCGGCGGGAATCAAGTACTTCCTGGTTCCGGATATGAAGAACTTCACCTGGATGTCCGTGGTTGCGGCGTTGGGCCAGAGCTTCTATTCCCTCTCCATCGCAATGGGAATTCTGGTAACTTACGGTTCTTATATGAAGAAGGACGTGGATATTGAGAAAGCAACCGGACAGGTTATTCTCTTTGACAGTGGAATTGCCATCATGGCAGGACTGATGATCATTCCGGCGGTATTCGCATTCTCCGGCGGAGATCCGAATGCGCTGAATGCAGGTCCGTCCCTGATGTTCATCACGATTCCAAAGGTGTTTGCAAGCATGGGCTTGGGCCGCTGGGTTGGATTCCTCTTCTTCCTTCTGGTGCTCTTTGCAGCGCTGACCAGTGCGATTTCTCTGGCAGAGACCAGCACCTCCACCTTCCAGGACGAGCTGGGATGGAGCCGCAGAAAGTCCACTCTGCTGGTAACCCTGCTGCTGTTCGGTCTGGGAACCCTGAACTCTCTGGGATACAGCTCCCTGGGCTTCGTAAAGATCTTCGGAATGCAGATTCTGGACTTCTTTGATTTCGCTACCAACTCTGTAATGATGCCGATTGCGGCGTTCGCACTGTGCGTCCTGGTAGCTCGCTGCGTTGGTGTGGACCATATCGCCGAGGAAATCAAGCTGTCCTCCAAGTTCCGCATGGAGAAGATGTACCGCGTAGTGGTTCGCTATGTGGCACCGGTATTCGTTATCATCATTCTGCTCAGCTCTCTGGGATTCCTGGGCTAGTGGAAGCTTAAAGAAAAACTAAAGCCTGCATTCGGGCAGTGATCTCAGCGTAACGATGAGATTGCTGCTCGGGTGCAGGCTTTTTTGTTCCCGAGGCTGGCGGCACAAACAATGCCCTGGAGCAAGGCGCCAACATAGGCGCCGTCAGCCCGGGAAATGGATTCGGGGCGGCCTGTTGGCGTGGTCGAATGAAGGGCAAAGGCTTTGAGGGGAGCAAGGCGCCAACAACGACACTGGCAGACCGGGAAAAACCGGCTCGTGTTGGCGTGACCGGATGAAGAAACAAGGTTTCGCGGGGAGCAAGGCGCCAACAAGGGCGCCGGCCGCCGGGGAAAAACCGGCCCGTGTTGGCGTTGGCGGACGGAGAAACAAGGCGTTGCCGGGAGTAAAGCGCCAACAAAGGCGCCGTCAGCCCGGGAAAATCCGGCCTGTGTTGGCGTGACCGGATGAAGAAACAAGGCTTCCCGAGGAGCGAGGCGCCAACATGCCCTGCCGCGCGACTCTAATTCATGCTGCTTTCGGGAAAGCGGAAGAAATTGACGACGAACCACTCTTCGCAGAGGCTTCGTCGTCAATTTCCTCGCGGCCGCCGGGTGAATTAGAGTAAAATGCTCGGGGGAGAGGGCAGGATGAAACCTTGGAAGCAGAAAACCCGAGTGAGACCTGAGTGAGAAGAAGGAGTTTTCGACTTTGGACGGAATTTAGATTAGAATAAAAATGTAAAGAAAATATTAGATTGACGACAGACTTTCCAAAGGCGTGGGTCTGTCGTCAATTTTATTTATGCCGAATGCATATTAGAGCAGAAAGCATGAGGAGATGATTAGAATTGACGACGAAAAGGGGAGGAGGTGAGTTTGTCGTCAATTCTTTCTTTTTTTTATCCACGTCGCTCGCGCCGGACGGGCATTCTGCAGATTAGACGTGGTGCCTCCCCCCGGCCAAAGGCTTGATCTTTCGTCGCGAAGCACCACGTCGCCGGGCTCGCCCGGGCATTCGGCGGCTCCGACGTGGTGCTTCACCCCGGCCAAAGCCTTGAACCTTCGTCGCGAGGCACCACGTCGCTCGCGCCGGACGGGCGTTCTGCAGATTAGACGTGGTGCTTCACCTCGGCCAAAGCCTTGAACCTTCGTCGCGGGGCACCACGTCGCCGTGCTCGACCGGGCATTCGACGGCTTCGACGTGGTGCTTTACCCCGGCCAAAGCCTTGAACCTTCGTCGCGGGGCGCCACGTCGCCCGCGCCGCCCGGGCATTCGGCGGCTCTGACGTGGTGCTTCACCCCGGCCAAAGCCTTGAACCTTCGTCGCGAGGCACCACGTCGCCGTGCTCGACCGGGCATTCGGCGGCTCCGACGTGGTGCCTCCCCCTCGTCAAAGCCTTGAACCTTTGTCGCGGGGCACCACGTCGTTCGCGCCCGCCGGGCACCCACCGGCCCGCGCCTATCGAGAGCACAAAAAGAGCTGCCGTCGATTTCTCGAAACGGCAGCTTTCATCTATTCATAAATTCAATACTTCTTCATCCGGTTATACAAACATTGTAACGAATGGAATGGTGAACAGGGACAGCAGAAGCTGGAACAAAGAGAACACGTACAGGTGAACGTCCGTGAAAACCCGCTTGAGATCGATTTGAGCCAGTGCACATCCGGTGATAATCATGGATAGCGGGATGCCCATGAACGCCGTATTGGCGAAAACCAGCATGATGGTCACCAGTTTCCGGTCGTTCCCCTGCACCCGCAGGAGTTTCGCCACCACCGGCCCTAGAAGAATCATCAGTCCGTAGAACAGCGCCATGAGAATCAGGTTCTGCGCCATCAGATTTTGGGGAATGGATCCGGATCCGCTGAGGGCGGTGGAAATCATCAGCAATGGGTTAAAAACATTGACGATGAGGTTCGAAATTTCCGACGTTCCCTGCTTGGTGAGCCATCCCTTTCGAAAGCAGAAAAAGCCCACAAAAATAAAACGGCGAATAGAATAGCCTTGCCGGAAAAGTTGGTAAAAAAATAGTTTTTTTACCAAAATATAAGAGAAGTTTTTTTGCATATTTCGCAAAAAAATGGTATCATGCTGTTGAGGCGTCTCGAGGCGTCCACCGAAAAAGTGAAATTCTAAGGAATCGATGAATCAAGGCGATTCGGAAAGGAATTGAAATGGATTATTTAGAAATTGAAAAAGTCATTGGAAGACAGATTATTGACTCCAGAGGAAATCCGACAGTGGAGGCAGAGGTGCATCTGGTAGACGGAACCGTGGGCAGAGCGGCTTGCCCGAGCGGCGCATCCACCGGTGAGTTCGAAGCGCTGGAGCTGAGAGACGGCGATCAGAGCCGGTATGGCGGAAAGGGCGTATCCAAGGCGGTTTCGTACGTGAACAACGAGATTTGCGACCTGCTGGTGGGAATGGATGCTTCCGATACCTATGCTGTCGACAAGGCGATGATCGAAGCGGACGGCACGGAAGACAAGTCGAAGTTCGGTGCCAATGCGATTCTGTCCGTATCCCTGGCGGCGGCAAAAGCAGCGGCACAGGCACTGGACACCCCGCTGTACCGCTATCTGGGCGGTGTTAGCGGAAACACCCTGCCGGTTCCGATGATGAATATTTTGAACGGTGGTGCGCACGCAACCAATACCGTTGATACACAGGAATTTATGATTATGCCGGCCGGTGCCCCAAGTTTTAGCGAAGGATTGCGCTGGTGCACGGAAGTATATCACAAGCTGGCAAAGCTCCTGAAGGCAGACGGTTTTGCCACCGGCGTGGGCGATGAAGGCGGTTATGCACCGAACCTGTCCAGCGACGAGGAGACTTTGGATTACATCCTGAAGGCGATTAAGGAATGCGGTTACGTGCCGGGTGCGGACTTCGTTCTGGCAATCGATGCGGCAGCCAGCGAATGGAAGGGTTCCAAGGCCGGTGAATACGTACAGCCGAAGAGCGGTAAGAAGTTCACTTCCGCTGAGTTGGTAGAGCACTGGAAGTCCCTGGCAGACAAGTATCCGATCATTTCCCTGGAGGACGGTCTGGACGAAGAGGATTGGGAAGGCTGGAAGCTGCTGACAGAAACTCTGGGCGACCGGGTTCAGCTGGTCGGTGATGACCTGTTCGTTACCAACACAAAGAGACTGTCCAAGGGCATCGAGCTGGGCAGCGCGAACTCCATCCTGATTAAGCTGAATCAGATTGGTTCCCTGTCCGAGACCATCGACTGCATCCGCATGGCAAAGAAGGCAGGAATGACCGCTGTGGTTTCCCACAGATCCGGCGAGACCGAGGATACCACCATCGCAGACCTGGCAGTGGCACTGAACACCGGACAGATTAAGACCGGTGCGCCGGGAAGATCCGAGCGTGTGGCAAAGTACAACCAGCTTCTCAGAATCGAGGAACAGCTGGGTGACGCCGCATCCTATGCAGGCTTCAACGCATTCAATGTAATCAGAAAATAATTCACGATTTCAATAGGTACGAACTAAAGACTTGGTGTAAAGAAACGGAAGGCAAATGGCCGGAACGGTTTCTTGCACCAAGTCTTTTTGTATTCGCTATTTTTCTAATTACACCGCCATCGGGCAGAGCACCAGGTACGCCAGCATGTAATGGCAAAAGCTTCCCGCCATGACGAAGAGGTGAAACAACTCATGGTTGCCGAAGCCGATATTGTTGGCCGGAATGATTTTCAGCTTGAGGGCGTAGATCACTCCGCCGACGGTGTAAAACAATCCTCCGGCCAGAAGCCAGAGGAATCCGGCGGAAGAAAGGTTGGCATAAATCGTGGGCAGGACGGAAATGCAGAGCCAGCCCATTCCGATGTACATCACGGAAGAGACCCATTTCGGACAGGTCACCCAGAAGAATTTGAACAGCATTCCCAGTGCGGCCACAATCCAAACCGCGATGAGGAGCCGGGTTCCGGCCTTTCCCGGAATGGCAATCAGGCATACCGGGGTATAGGAGCCGGCAATCAATACGAAGATGCTCATGTGGTCCAGGCATTTCAGGCGATGGTTCCGAACTTCATCCAGATTAAATGCGTGATAGGATGCGCTGGCACCGTACAGCAGAACCATGCTCAGCATGAAAACCCCCATGGAAATTAGCGCCCGAAGCGGTGCACCGCCGAAGGCCCCGTGAATCAGAAGGAGCGGGGTCGCGACGATGGCCATCAGGAATCCGATAAAATGAGTCAGCGAACTGATGGGATCTTTGGCGCGGAATACCGGGCAATCCTTCGATGCCTCGGTACCGCCGGGAACGGAATTGGTGGAATAAGATAATTTCTGCATTGGGATACCTCCTGTAAAAAACGTTCGGTTCGGATTCGAGCGTGAGATCAAATTTGCGAACGTTGTAATCAACTCCTCGTCATCGGTTATTGAATATCCGATTACCATATATTAGCGGTTATTCAATAACTTGTCAAGAGTTACCGCAAATATTATTGACGGTTATTGATATTTGCTATACAATGAATATCAGGTATTCGAAACAGGAGAAAATGATGACACAGAAAGAAAACGAAAAGAACAAAAGCATTCAAGCGGACATCCAGCGCACTCTGGATTCCCTGCATTTGCCGGAATACAAGGAGATTCCGGACGTGGGGCTGTATCTGGAGCAGGTGACCCGTTTTATCAATACCGCACTGGAATCCTTTCCGGATATGAGCGTCACCCCATCCATGATTAGCAATTACGTGAAGCTGAAGGTGGTGACCCGTCCAGAGAAGAAAGCCTACTCCCGGGATCAGATCGTGGCCCTGCTGTTCGTGGCCGTGGCAAAGACCGTACTGTCCATGGACAACATCCGAAAGGCCTTTGAAATCCGCCGCCAGAACAGCGACGTGGAAACGGGATACGAATATTTCCGAAGAAGCCTGGAGCATGCCCTCACCTCTTTCGGGAAAGACCCGCTACCGTGGAATCCGGAAGAAATTCCGCAGGACGTCAGCGAGGAAGCGCGGAATGTGGTGGATTACACCGCCTCCGCCATCGCGTATAAGATGTATCTGAATCTGTATTTCGACGCAATCAAAGAACCGGGCACCTCCAAATAGTTAAAAAATAAACGGCAAAAAGCCTGAAAAGCCCTTTATTAAAGGGTTTCAGCGGTGTATAATAACCAACGGAGTATTTATAGAAAAAACCAATGGTTATTTTGCAGGAGGAGTATTGCAAATGGAAATCGCAAAAAATGCAGGAATCACATACAAGCAGACACCGGTTGCCAACGGCACCCTGGTAAAGGTCATCAAGGCGGCGATGGCTTCCCATCTGGAGGACGAGAAGGGGTGGAACTACTACGTTTCCAAGTCCAAGGAGGCGATTGCCGAGCTGGCGGAATCCGGTGAGAATGCCGCCGAAGTGAAGGATGCACCGGCCGTTATCGTTCCGGTATACGCACCGGCAAAGGAAGCGCCGACCGCAGAGGATGTGGAGAGAAGCCGCGCCATCGGAAACATGCTGGTACTCATGGAAGAAATCGGTCTGGCCGGCACCTGGGTGAGCGTGATGTGTGACGAAGCGCAGCAGAAGAAGGTGGCGGAAGCCATGCACGTTTCTTCGGAATTCATGCCGATGGGCATTCTGACTCTGGGCTATCCGGAGCAGGATGCAGAAGAGGATAAGCCGGGCAAAATGAAAAAGAAAGCCGAGGAATGTTTCCGCAAGAAGATTCACTTTGTGGACACGTTGGGCAGATACTAAGAACTTTGTGTCGGAAGCGAAAGACTTCCGGCACTTTTTTTACAAAAAAATCCGTGTATGAATTGCAGTATAATCCGTAAAAAGATATAATGAAAAAGATTATGAATCAATACCGTTTTGGTTAGTTGGAAAGGACAGAGAAAGATGAAACAGTTAGAAGAGACGAAAAGCAACGGATTGGCACTGATACCGTTCCTGTTGTTCATTGTGATCTATATGGGCGCCGGAATCATCCTGCAGATGCGGGGGGTGGAGATGGCGTTCTATCAGTTCCCGTCGGTGGTGGCCATGTCCATTGCGGTAATTGCCGCATTTGTCATGTTCCACAAGGCGGGCATTAACGAGAATTTTGCGACCTTCGCCAAAGGCGCTGCCAGTGAAGACGTGGTGACCATGCTGATGATCTACCTGCTGGCCGGCGGATTCTCCGCAGTGGCCGGTGCGATGGGCGGAATCGAATCCACGGTAAACCTGGGCGTGTCGATTATTCCGGCACACCTGCTCACTGCAGGCATCTTCGTGATTTCTGCTTTTATGGCGACGGCGACGGGAACCTCCATGGGAACCGTGGGCGCGATTGTGCCGATTGCCGTGGGCGTTGTGGATAAAGCGGGCTTGAGCATGCCTTTGGTGATGGCGGCCTGCATGTCCGGCGCGATGTTCGGCGACAACCTGTCCATGATTTCGGATACCACCATCGCCGCGACCCGGACCCAGGGCGTAGAGCTGAAGGATAAGTTCCGCACCAACTTCTGGTGCGCCCTTCCGGCGGCCATCATCGCACTGGCGCTGTTAGTGGCATTCGGCCGTCCGGAACATGCGGTGGTAATTCCTGCCGGAAACTATGAGTTGATCAAAGTGGTTCCGTACATGCTGGTACTGGTGCTGGCGCTGCTGGGAATCAACGTATTCCTGGTACTGCTCTTTGGCATCGTGTCTGCCGGCATTATCGGAATTGCCTGCGGCGACCTGACCGTGATTACTTTTGCCACCAATGTGTGGGAAGGTTACAAGAGCATGATTGAAGTGTTCCTGCTGTCCATGTTCGGCGGCGGCGTGGCGGAGCTTACGGCGAAATACGGCGGGCTTCAGTGGATGATCGAGAAGCTCAGCGGAATTTGCAAGGGAAAGAAATCCGCCCAGGCGGCGCTGTGCGTGCTGGCGGGAGTGACGGATATGGCGACGGCCAACAACACCGTGGCCATCATCGTGGACGGAAATATGGCCAGATCCATCAGCGAGAAGTACAAGATCGATCCGAGAAAAACCGCGTCCATCCTGGATGCGTTCACCTGCATCTTCCAGGGCATGATTCCGTACGGTGCCCAGTTCCTGCTGGTGGCATCCCTGACCAAGGGACGAGTGAGCCCGCTGGACATCATACCGCTGCTGTGGTACCTGTTCCTGCTGGGACTTTTCACCGTGCTGTCCTTCCTGATTCCAAGCTACGAGAAATTGACCCTCTCCGGCGAATGGGATTGGGAGAACCACACCGTCATCCGATAGTTGTGGAAGGAGATGAATTGGAATGGGAAAAAATCGAAATCAGGTCATCGTGCGGGCCAGCGTGGTGGGCATCGTCACCAACCTTTTGCTGGCGGGCTTTAAGGCTTTTGTGGGGATGATGTCCCATTCCGGATACCATGACCGCCGTGGAAATCGACCGGCTTCAGCGGGATATTGCCGATGATGTGTACGAGAAGACCGGAGTCATCCTGATGGGAATCGGAATCTACGCCGTCAACACCACCGATGTGGATCTCAGCGATTGATTTTCCGCAATAAGTGTTAAGATTTCTTAAGAGTTGTTAAGATTGGGCTCCGGATGTTGTACACCGGAGCCCAATTCAGTATAATTAATATCATTAATTTCGACCGATACTGTAACAGCATGGGGGAAAGAAAGGATAGAATTATGTCGCATATGATTGAACTTCATAACGTATCGAAGTTCTACAGCAATAAGGATACCGTGAGTACCGGATTTTCCAAGGTGGATCTCAACCTGGATATGGGGGAATTCGTGGTGATTACCGGCGAGAGCGGCAGCGGCAAGTCCACGCTGCTGAACGTCATTTCCGGACTGGACAGCTATGAAGAGGGGGAACTTTTCATCGCGGGAGAGGATACCAGCGGCTACCGAACGGAAGATTACGAACGGTACCGGAAGAAATACATCGGGAATATTTTCCAGGACTTCAACCTGGTGAACAGTTATACCGTATACCAGAACGTTGAGCTGAGCATGATGCTGTCCGGCATGCCTCGGTCGGAGCAGAAGCAGAACATCCCGGAATACATCGATATGGTGGATATGACGGCCTATACCAAGACCAAGGCATCCAAGCTTTCCGGCGGACAGAAGCAGCGGGTGGCCATCGCCCGGGCGCTGGCAAAGAACGCCCCGGTTATCGTGGCGGACGAACCGACGGGAAATCTGGACAGTGCCTCCGCAGAGAAGGTGATGGAAACCTTGCATCGGATTTCCAAAGATCGCCTGGTGGTTATCGTAACCCACAACTACGAACAGGCGGCGCCGTACGTTACCCGAAAAATCACCATGCATGACGGCCGAATTATCGAGGATAAAAAAATTCAGCCCGCGGCAGGGGACCTTTCCGATGATGAGATGGAATCCTATCTTCATCCGGAGGAAGAACGAAAGGAAGAAGAAGCGGCGAAGCCTCGCAGCGGCGGAAGAGCCATGAGAAATGAAGAGGCGGAAACCGGAGGGAAAGGAAGAAGAAAGGGCCGGGGGCGGAGGAATCCTTTTGCGGAAGCACCGGTATACCGGAAGATGTCGGCCGGGTCGCAGCTTCGGCTGGGGGTTCGGAACACCTTCAACCTTCCGGCGAAATTCATTTTGCTTTTATTGGTGTACCTGTTCGTCACGGCGGCGGTGCTGAGTCAGTACGCGTCTACGAAGCAGGCTCTCCATTCCAACGATTTGATGGGGTACAACAACTACTTCACGGATACCTCCCCGGAGCGGCTGATTCTCACCAAGAAGGATGGGAGTGCTTTCACCACTTCGGATTACGAGAGCCTTCAGAAGATGGACAATGCGGATTACATCATCAAGGGCGATGCGGGCATCGACACCGGAATCATGTTTGAGTCCGACGATATCGATATCAGCGGGCCGATGTATCCGGTGAGCTGCCTGAAGGAAAAGCCGACCATCGGCCGCCTTCCGAAGAAGGATACGGAGGTGGTGCTGGTGGCGGATCCGGAATGCTATTCTTACGATGCCATCAAGGAGATGGACAAGAAGATTCTGGGGAAAAAATACTACATCGATGCCCTGAATTCCATGGCGATACAGGGCGGCGACCGGCTGATTAAGGACAAGGTGACCGTGGTCGGCGTGGTTTTGCTGAGCGAAGATGCCGGCCGGTCCAGCAACGGAAACGTCATGATTTACGTAACGGATAACGTGGCGGCTCGGGTGCTGGTAAAGACCGCAGCGGCCTCCTCCACCGTAACGTTGGACTTTAGCGGTACGAAGAGCGATTACAGCGGCATGCAGGTGGTGTATCCATCCAAGAAGGTGACGAAGGGCGAGGTATACATTTCCGAAGACCAGGCATACCAGTTCTACGAAGAAGGTGCGGCGCGGGGAAAGACCATGGGTCTTCACGTGAAAAACCATTATTTTGAGGAGTCTCGGGATTTCCGAATCGGTCAGGTGTTCAAAGCCGACAATATCCGGAGCCTGCTGGGTCTTTCCAAAAACAATTACGACGAATACACGTCCAACGTGTACATCAATCCGTCGGATTACAACAAGATTTTCAATCAGGGAAATTTCCAGAGCAGCTTTTTCATGAAGGACGAGAAGCTGTCCGATTCCACGGTGAAGGCCCTGGAAAGCGCCGGATACAAGGTGCTGGTGATTAAGGATACCTTTACGGATGCCACCGGCGGGTATGCGTTTATCCTGCGGATGTTCAGCATGGTTCGCCTGGCACTGGAATTCATCGTGCTGTTCTTCATCTCCTATGCGGTAATCCGGCTGATCATGCGGTCCCGAAATTCCTATTACTCTACATTGCGAATTTTGGGCGCCAGCCGGAAGAATACGGATAACATCCTGCGCATCGAGCTGCTGCTCATGATGCTGATTTCCTATGGCGGCGTTTTGGTGGGAAGCAACCTGGTACGGCGGGGAATCGTCGCGGTGCCGGCGGTGAATGAGCGACTGGCGTTCCTGTCTGCGACGGATTATTTCATCCTGTTCGTCGGACTTCTGGTGATGTCCCTCCTGATTGCGAAGAGATATTCCCATAAAATCTTCAGCAAGAGCGCTATGAAAGTTTACAGAGAGGAGGCGTAGATATGATTGAACTTCAGAATGTAAATAAGTATTTCAACCGAAAGAAAAACAACGAAATTCATGTCATCAACGACACCTCCCTGAATCTGCCGGAAAGCGGCATCGTGGCGCTGCTGGGCCCTTCCGGCTGCGGTAAAACCACGCTGCTGAATGCCATCGGCGGGCTGGACCGAATCAACTCGGGAAAGATCTACGTGGACGGGGAATGCATCACCCGGAAGAGTTCCAACAAGGTGGACGTCATTCGGAATGCGAAAATTGGATATATTTTCCAGAACTACAACCTGCTGGATAACCGCACCGTCTTTGAAAACGTGGCCATCGCCCTGCGAATGGTGGGCATGAAGGATCGGGAACAGGTGAAGGAACGGGTGAACTACTGCCTGGAGGCGGTGGGCATCTATCCGTATCGGAACAAGATGGCGGATGCTCTGTCCGGCGGACAGCGGCAGCGGGTGGCCATCGCCCGGGCCATTGCCAAGAACCCGAAGATCATCATCGCCGATGAGCCGACGGGAAACCTGGACAGCCGGAACACCATCGAGATTATGAACATCATCAAGTCGATTTCCAAAGACCGGCTGGTGATTCTGGTGACTCACGAGACGGATATCGCGGAATTCTACGCGGATCGGGTGGTTCGAATCAAGGACGGCCGGGTGGTATCGGACCGGGAGAACGATCCTTCCCAGAAGCTGGATTATCAGCTGGAAAACAAGATTTATCTGAAAGATATGGAACACGGAGTGCGATTCCGGCACGATGGACTGACGGTGGACGTGTATCAGGATGAGATTCGGGAGACGGATATCAAAATCGTCATTCGTGGCGGCAACCTGTACATCAATACCGGCGGGGCGTTCCACGTGGTGGATGAAACCGCCAACATCGAGATGATTGACGCGCACTACAGCGCCATGGATTCCACCATCTACGAGGACGTGCACTTCCGGTACGACGAGCACATGCCGGAGAATTTTAAGGCGAAATACACCTCCGTATACAACGTCTGGAACATGCTGGCCAGCGGCTTCCGCAATGTGCGGAAATTCAGCCTGCTGAAAAAACTCCTGCTCATCGGATTCGTGTGCGCGGCGGCGTTTACTTTTACCGCGGTGAGCAACATCTTCGGTATTTTCAACGTGCAGGAGAAGGACTTCCTCACCACCAACAGTCATTACATCACCGTGGCCAACCCGAAGCACGATGAGTCGATGCTGAAGAAAATCCGGAAGATGAACGGGGTAAGCTATGTGACACCGGGAGATACCCGAATTTGCGTGACCCTGCCGATGGACGATTACTATCAGACCGCCCAGGCGTCTGCCGGCCTCACCGGCTCCCTGAGCCATTCGGAAGAGCTGGAGACCAAAGATGTAATTGAAGGACGCCTTCCGGAGAAGGGACATGAAATCGTCATCGACCGGATGATTCTGGATAAATTCATCAAAGCCAAAGCGGGCAACATGGTGGGGCTGGCTTCCGTAAAACAGTTCATAGGACGGCGGATTAAGATTCCGCACCTGAAGGATTACGAAATCGTGGGCGTTTCCGATACCAAATCCCCGTCCATTTTCATTCCGGCAAGTCAAACCATCGACGTGCTGTCCAATGCGAAGAAGGGAACGGATGATACGGCGAGTGATTTTTCGGATTACGGCGAGGATGACGAGATGGACGCAGAGGCTTCCGGCGAAGAGGATAATGCCATCGTGAATTACGACTTGCGTTCTTCGGCTCTTCGGATTAAGAAGGGGTCCGCACCGAAGAATACCTATGAGGCGGTGGTGAACAATTCCCACAACGGCGAGGATGGGTACACCATCGGCAAGACCCTCAATCGAAAGGTGAACGGGCACAAGCTGAAATTGGTGGGATTCTACACCAGCGATTACCAGAACGATATCGTCTACGTGAGCAAGGATACGGTTCGGCAGAATTACATTGCAAAACAAAAGGTTTGTTCGGTATACACCACCGACACCTATGGGACGCTGACCACGCTGCAGGAAGAGGGCTATTCCGCAAAAATAAATTACGAGCGGGACCGCACCGATTACATGCGAAAGCACCGGGACAACCTGCGCTCCGCGCTGGTAGTGGCGGGAATCATTTTGCTGATTTCTCTCATTGAAATCTTCCTGATGCTTCGATCCTCCTTCCTGTCCCGAATCAAGGAAGTGGGCACTTTGCGGGCCATCGGGCTGAAGAAGCGGGATATTTACCGCATGTTCACCGGAGAAATTCTGGTAATCACCGTGCTGACAGCGGTGCCGGGCATCGGGGCGGCGTATTACCTCCTGTACAATTTGATGCAGGGAATCGATTTCATCGCCAACCAGTATGTGGTGAACCCGGGCATTGCGCTCCTGTCCTTCGGCGTGCTGGTGCTGTTCAACCTGCTGGCAGGGCTCCTTCCGGTATTCCGAACCCTTCGGAAAACGCCGGCGGAAATTCTGTCAAGGACGGATATATAGGGGCATTTTCATATCCGGGTTCGGCGGTTTGTCGAGCCCGGAATTGCATTACGCTGATTGTAGAAAATTTCCCATTGTGCTATAATCACAAATAAGTGCATTATTTATTTGGAGGCTGGAATGAGTAACGAAAAAACGAACGAATACAAAGAGATGAGAGGGAATTTTATCCACGACATCATCGACAACGACCTGGAAACCGGAAAGTGGGATCATATCGCCACTCGTTTTCCACCGGAACCAAACGGCTATCTCCACATCGGACATGCCAAATCCCTGTGCTTGAACTTCGGAACCGCACTGAAGTACGGCGGAACCTGCAACCTTCGTTATGACGACACCAACCCGGTCAAGGAAGATACGGAATACGTGGACGCCATCGAGGAGGATGTACACTGGTTGGGATTCCAGTGGAACAAGAGACTGTGGGCATCGGATTATTTCGATCAGATGTATGAAGCCGCAGTGTCTTTGATTCAGAAAGGAAAGGCCTATGTGTGCCACCTGACGGCAGAGCAGATGAAGGAATACCGTGGAACCCTAACGGAGCCGGGAAAAGAGAGCCCATATCGGAACAGAAGCGTGGAAGAGAACATGGAGCTGTTCCGGCGCATGAAGGATGGAGAGTTCGGTGACGGAGAAGCGGTTCTCCGTGCAAAGATTGATATGGCATCCCCGAACATCAACATGAGAGATCCGATTATCTACCGGGTAGCTCACGTGACCCACCACAATACGGGGGACAAGTGGTGCATCTATCCGATGTACGATTTTGCTCATCCGATTGAAGATGCCATTGAGGGCATTACCCATTCCATCTGTACTTTGGAGTTTGAGGATCACCGTCCGCTGTACGACTGGGTGCTGCAGGAAGTGGGTCTGTGGCCGAATCCGCCGCGTCAGATTGAGTTCGCTCGTCTGAACATCACCCACACCCTGATGAGCAAGCGGTATCTCAAGAGAATGGTGGACGAAGGTCATGTAGACGGTTGGGACGATCCTCGGATGCCAACCATCGCCGGCATCCGCCGGAGAGGATATACGCCGGAAGCGGTTCGGGCGTTCTGCGACGAAATCGGTGTGGCGAAAGCCAACTCCACCGTGGATATTGCGCAGCTGGAAGCCGCAGTCCGGGACGATCTGCAGGATAAAGTGCCGGCCGTGCACGTAGTGACCAACCCGATTAAGGTGGTAATCACCAACTATCCGGAGGGTCAGATTGAAATGTGCACCGTAGAAAATAACCGGAAGGTTCCGGAGCTGGGGGAGCGAGAGGTTCCGTTCGGCCGGGAACTGTGGATTGACGGAGATGATTTTATGGAAGTACCGGTAAAGAAGTATTTCCGTCTCTTCCCGGGAAATGAAGTTCGCTTCAAGGGTGCATACTACATTACCTGCAATGAAGTGATTAAGAACGAAGATGGATCCATTCGGGAGCTGCATTGCACCTACGATCCGGAAACCCGCGGCGGAGACGCGCCGGACGGCCGGAAGGTGAAGGGTACCATCCATTTTGTGGAGGCCAGTACCGCGGTTCGGATCCGAATTCGGGAGTACGATTACATGATGATTGAGGACGAGGAAGGAAATTCCGTATTCAACGAGGATTCCCTCCGCGACACTTGGGGTTATGCAGAGCCGTCCATCAAGGAGGCAAAGCCGGAAGACCGATTCCAGTTCTTCCGGAAGGGATATTATATTGCAGACAGGAAGCTGACTACCGAGGATGAGAAGGTATTTAACAGCATCGTAGGTCTGAAGAGCTCCTGGAAGAAGTAGTACAGACAGAGGGAGAAAACATTGGATACCATCAATGGCATTGTGAATTCAATATTATCTCTGGCGAATTCCCATCCCGAAACGGCGAAGTACATCACCACCGGACTCCGGTGGGTGTTCGTACTGCTGGCGGTGTGGATTCTGTTGATGTGCATCATTTCATTGCTGTCCACCAGAGCCACGCCGGAGGTATGGGGGTATCTCCACGTGGAAGGGGGAGAAGGCATTCCCATCACCCATTGGGAAAACATCATCGGCCGATCCTCCTCCGTGGATCTTCGAATTAAGGACAAAACCGTCTCCAAGAGCCAGGCTTTGCTGATCCGACAATCGGACGAGAAGTGGATGATCAAGGACCTGGGGTCTACCAACGGAACGGTGGTGAACGACTGGAAGCTGGTGCCCGGAAGGCGGTACATGATTGAGCCGGGGGACAAAATCACCCTGGGCGGGGTGCGTACGACCTTGGCCTCGATCAGCTTGGAGGAAACTCGCAACAACGAAGAACTTCGGCTGATGGATAAAGAACCGCTGTCACCGTGGTCGGCGATGCTGGGAATTACGGCATTTCAGATTCTCGCTGTGGTGCAGCTGATTCTGGGAATGGGGACGAAAGTGACGGTGACCGCCCTTCTTTCCATTTTGCTGCTGGGTGTGGTGATGTGGGTGTACATCCTCACCGGAAAGGCGATGGGGCGAAAGGGTTTTGAGATTGAGCTGATCGCTTTTTTTATGTCCACCATCAGCCTGGCGATTACCGCATCCTCGGAGCCGGAGCGAACGTTCACGCAGTTCGTATCCGTTGTCATCGGCCTGCTGATGTTCTTCGTCATCTGCCTCTTCCTTCGGGATTTGGATCGGACGGAGCGGATTCGTCCCATCATGGCAGTGGCATCGGTGCTTCTGCTGGCCTTCAACCTGGTGTGCGGCCAGATTAAGTACGGTGCCGCCAACTGGGTGTATATCGGGAACTTCGGTTTTCAGCCGTCAGAGCTGGTGAAAATCGTCTTCGTTCTGGTGGGAGCCGCCACTCTGGAAGAGCTGTTCCAGAAGAAGAACCTGATGCAGTACGTGCTGTTTTCCTTCTACTGCCTGGGATGCCTGGCGGTGATGGGAGACTTTGGTACAGCACTGATTTTCTTCGTCACATTTCTGGTGGTATCCTTCCTGCGAAGCGGCGATCTGTCCCGGCTGATTCTCACCGGAGTCGGTGCCGGAATCATGGGATTAATGATTCTTCGTTTTATGCCGTATATCGCCAACCGGTTTTCCATCTGGGGACATGTGTGGGACGATCCGGCGGACAAAGGATACCAGCAGGTTCGAACCATGTGCTACAGTGCCGGAGGCGGACTTCTGGGACAGGGCGCCGGAAACGGATATCTGAAAACAGTGGGCGCCTCCAATACGGACCTGGTATTCGGAATGGTGACGGAAGAGTGGGGCTTGATCATCGCCCTGCTGCTGATCGTGTGCATCATCACCCTGTGCCTCTTTGCGGTGAATTCCATCGTGGCCGGACGGTCCACCTTCTACACCATCGGGGCCTGCGGCGCGTCCACGTTCTTCCTGTTCCAGACCATGCTGAACGTGTTCGGTGCGGTGGATTTGTTCCCGCTCACCGGTGTCACCTTCCCGTTCGTGTCGGCGGGAGGTACCAGTATGATGGCCTCATGGGCCATATTGGCATTCTTTAAAGCGGCGGATATGCGGAAGGATGCCAGCATCGCCATAAAACGGTCTAAGGTAAAAGTATCTCTGCAGGATTATGCGGAGGAGACCGATGAGGACGCAGAAGAGGTGTGAGGCGGCCGGAGGACCGATAGAAAGAAGAGGAGCTATCCATGCGTAAAGTAGAAAGACGTGCAACAATATGTCTGCTTCTGGCAGCGGTCCTGTTCCTGGGGACCGGGGTGTTCGTGTGGCGTTTTGTGACTCAGGGAAAGACCTGGGCCAGCTTCTCCGGAAATCTGCAGATCTACGTGGATGGAAACCTGAACCGAGGAACCATCTATGACCGCCACGGGACGCAGCTTCTGAAGTGCGATAAGGACGGTACACACTATTCCGACGACTCGGAGCTTCGGAAAGCTACCGTGCATACGGTGGGCGATCCGGCCGGAAATGTGGCCACCGGTGCCATCAACATGTGGAGCGGGGATCTGATCGGATACGATCTGCTGAACGGAACTTACGACACCTCGGCAGAGGGTAAGGAAATCACGCTGACCATCGATGCGGAAGCCAACCGGACGGCCTATGAACGGCTTTCCGGCAAGACCGGTACGGTGGGCGTCTATAACTACAAGACCGGAGAGATCCTGTGCATGGTGAGTACGCCGGCCTTCGATCCGGAGCTGGATCAAAGCGGAAATGATAGCGGAGACTCCATCTATTTCAACAATTTCCTGCAGGGAGCCATGACGCCGGGATCCACCTTCAAGCTGGTGACGGCGGCGTCCGCCTTAGAGTCCGGCGTGGACGTGGATTCCTTCCGATTCACCTGCGACGGGAAGAACCGCTATAATAAAGATGACATCACCTGCACCTCGGCCCACGGCACGGTGAACTTCCGCCAGGCCCTTGCGGTATCCTGCAACGGCGCCTTCGGAAAACTGGCCCGGGAGGTGGGTGCCGCAAACTTTTCCACCACCACTCAGAAAGTGGGACTGACCAAATCCGTGGATGTGGACGGAATCAAGACTCAATCGGGTTCCTTCACTTTTCCGGAGGACAACGAGGTGAACTTGAGCTGGGCAGGCATCGGTCAGTACGATGACCAGGTGAACCCGTGCGCCATGATGGTGTACATGGGCGCCATCGCCAACGGCGGCGAGCCGGTCCAGCCGAAGCTGATGAAATCCTCCAGCTTCCTGTCCGCCGGCAAATCCGGCAAATCTCTGGGAGAATACATCAGTTCCGAAACCGCCGATGAGCTGCGCTCCATGATGAAGAACAACGTCAAAGTAACCTACGGGGAGTCCAATTTCTACGGGCTGGATCTCTATGCCAAGTCCGGTACCGCGGAAACCGGCAGCGGCGAAGACGGTTGGTTCGTGGGATTCATCGATAATGAGGATTATCCGTTGGCCTTCGTGGTATGGATCAAAAACGGCGGCACCGGGTACGTATCGGCGGGACCGGTGGCGAAGGACGTGCTGAATCGGATTATCAGCAATAATGACAGTGAATAAAGAGATTTTTCACTTTTCCTAGAGGGTTCACAACCAACAAACCTGCACCGTTTAGCTTAAATTGCTTTCCGGATGCAGGTTTTTTTGTTCCTAGGCGTAAGCAAATAAGACAACAAACAGGAAAAGTCCGGACTATGTTGGCGGGAGAAACACAAGAAAGGTGGGAAAAGAAAATGAAGATAGGAAAATTCAAAGAAATTATTCAAGAGAGAAGCAGAATTGCAGCAGAATGTTGTGATGAATGGTCATTCGGAATCGAAAAATGCTGGAGCCAAGAAATAGAGATGCTAAGTGAAGATGTTGATGCGACAATCTCGTTCCTTCAGAATGAATGTACTGCGGAAGAACTTAGTTGGATTAGTGAAATAATTGATAATCTGGCAGAGCGAACCCGAAGTCGAGAACTTTTGCAAGCATATAAGAATCTTACTGATAAGTTCCCTGAAGAATGCAAGGAAAGTAACATCTTAGAGTCTATTAAGTTCGCAGAAAACGTATTAAATGAAGATGTAGAGAATAGAGGAAAACAGTAAAAATCTCGTCAATTGATAATTAGAATTTATCAATCTGATATAATAAAATATACCTAGATTTTCAGGGCGACTTCACGCTGTTTTTATAATTTTTGTAAATCAGCGTGAACATATTTTTTTGTTATACACGATTTTGTCGTGTAATTTTCTCCGTTCAAATCATCCTTTAAAAAAAGTTCACGCTTTTGGGGAGGGAATCCTTATTTTTGCGTGAATCGCCAGTGGAAATCTGTCGTTCCAAAATTAGAATCTTACAAAAGCCGCGAATTACGTTCACGCTGAATCCGCGTTTTCTGTCAAAAAGCGTGAAGTGCCTTCAAATTTCTAGACATATAAGATTGCACACGTAAATTTTAACTAATGCAGTTAGAATCGCACTTTTTGACCCAGGCTACTATATAAGCGAACACTGAATGGACTCGTATACGAAAAGGCAATCTCCGAGAAAAAATGAAGAACTTTTTCTTTTAGAATAACGTTATAAATTTGTTTAGTATAGTAACAATTGACGGCTATATTGAATGATATAACATGTTTTGCTACAATAAGCGTAGGACTTATATGATTGAATCTAGGAGGTTTTATATGAAGACAGACGTACAGATTGCACAGGAAGCGCAGATGAAACCAATTGTGGAGGTCGCATCTCAGTTGGATATTTCGGATGATGAATTGGAGCTGTATGGAAAATATAAGGCGAAAATCAGCCCGGATGTGTTGGAGCGGCTGAAGGACCGTCCCAACGGAAAACTGGTGCTGGTAACCGCCATCAACCCGACTCCGGCCGGAGAAGGAAAGACCACCACGAACGTGGGACTGTCTATGGCGCTGAACAAGCTGGGAAAGAAGACCATTACCACGCTGAGAGAGCCGTCTCTGGGACCGTGCTTCGGCATTAAGGGCGGCGCTGCCGGCGGCGGATATTCCCAGGTGGTACCGATGGATGATATCAACCTGCATTTTACCGGGGATTTCCATGCCATCACTTCGGCACATAACCTGCTGGCGGCAATGCTGGATAACCACATCCACCAGGGAAATGCGCTGGATATCGTAACGAAGAAAATCGTGTGGAAGCGCGTGATGGATATGAACGACCGTTCCCTGCGCCACATCATCGTCGGCCTGGGCAAGAAGGGCGACGGCGTGATGCGGGAAAGCGGATTCGACATTACCGTGGCTTCCGAAATCATGGCAATTCTGTGCCTGGCAACGGACATCGAGGATCTGAAAGCGCGCCTGTCCAGAATGGTGGTTGCGTACAACAGCAAGGGTGAAGCGGTAACCGCCGGCGACCTGCAGGCGACCGGTGCGATGGCACTGCTTCTGAAGGATGCCATTAAACCGAACCTGGTACAGACGCTGGAAAACACACCGGCTATTATTCACGGCGGACCTTTCGCCAATATCGCTCACGGTTGCAACTCCGTTATGGCAACGCAGACAGCACTGAAGCTGGGCGATTACGTGGTCACCGAGGCCGGATTCGGTGCGGACCTAGGTGCGGAGAAATTCTTCGATATCAAGTGCCGGTATGCCGGACTGAAGCCGGATGTTGCGGTAATCGTGGCAACGGTTCGTGCGCTGAAGATGAACGGCGGCGTGGCAAAAGATAATCTGGCAGAGGAAAACCTGGATGCACTGAAAGCCGGATCGGCGAACCTGCTTCGCCACCTGGACAACGTGGCAAAATACGGTGTTCCGGCAGTGGTTGCCATCAACCGTTTCCCAACCGATACGGAAGCCGAGCTGGAACTGCTGAGAGATCTGTGCAAGGAGAAGGGTATCGACGTGGTTCTGTCCGAAGTATTTGCAAAGGGCAGCGAAGGCGGAATGGAGCTGGCAAAGGAAGTCATCAACATCTGCGAGAATCAGAAATCCGATTTCCACACGCTGTATGATGTGAACGATTCCATCGAAGATAAAATGAACACCATCGCGACTGAAATCTACGGCGCGGATGGCGTGGACTTCACCGCAGATGCTCTGAAGCAGGTTCGGGAGCTGGAGAAACTTGGCCTGGACCGCCTGCCGATCTGCGTGGCAAAGACACAGTACTCTTTCACCGATGACCCGAAGAATCTGGGTGCACCGAAGAACTTCCGAATCACCGTTCGGGAGGTAAAAGTATCTGCCGGCGCCGGATTCATCGTGGCGCTCACCGGATCCATCATGACCATGCCGGGTCTGCCGAAGGTTCCGGCAGCCAACGGAATGGATATCCTGTCCGACGGCACCATCATCGGATTGTCTTAATAGACAAAGTAGGGTCAGCCTTGGCTGCTCTGACAATAAGCATAAGAAAAGACCTGTATCGTCAGCTAAAGCCAGACGATACAGGTCTTTCATGTTTTCGCTTGGCGGCGGGCTCGGGACTTGGTGCAAGAAATCCCGCAAAGCCTTGAAGTACCGTTGTGCTATTCCCGTGTCCGGCCTTCGCAATCCGGTGCGAAGGAATTGATTCTCGGGCATTCGGACATGAAATTATTCACGTGATTGCAAATCGCTTCGAAGGACTCGTTGCTGATATCGTGCTCGATGTTGCAAGCATCCTCGTCGGCAACATCCTTGTCCACGCCCAGCATAATCAGAAACTGGGAAAGCATCTTGTGGCGGTCCAGGATCTTATGAGCGATGGCCATCCCGGAATCGGTCAGCGTAATCAGCCCATCGTTGTTCATTTCAATATAGCCGTTCTCCCGAAGCCGTTTGGTAGCGTAGGAAACGCTCGGCTTTGTCACATTCAGATGTTTTGCAATGTCAATGGAGCGAACATATCCGTTCTGTTCCTTGAGCATCAGCATCGTTTCCAGATAATCTTCGGATGATTTCCGTATTTCCATGGTGGTGAATCCTCCCGTTTTGCCTGTATAATCTCTACATAGAATACCACAGTTAGAAGTATAAAACAAGGTGTGACGCGTTTTTGTTCAATCCGTCTAACCTCCGGATATCCCCTCAAAAAAACACTTTCGCCATCCAATATGAGTATTCCGTGAAGTATTTAAAAGAGGGGTTGACTTCCAAAGCGGAAACGATTATACTAACTATACGAGATAAGTAAAGTAAACCTTTCGAATACAGTATAGTTTGAAAAAGGTTCATGAAAGAGAGGTAAGAATTATGAGTAAATGGGTATGTCAGGTATGCGGATACGTTCACGAGGGAGATCAGCCGCCGGAAGAATGTCCGGTATGCCACGTTGGCAGCGATAAGTTTACAAAACAGGATGACGAAATGAGCTGGGCAGCTGAGCACGTAGTTGGCGTTGCACAGGGCGTGAGCGAAGATATCCTGGCAGATTTGAAAGCGAACTTCGAAGGTGAATGTTCTGAGGTTGGTATGTATCTGGCAATGGCAAGAGTGGCTCACAGAGAAGGCTATCCGGAAGTTGGCATGTACTATGAGAAGGCTGCTTACGAAGAAGCAGAGCACGCTGCAAAGTTTGCAGAACTGCTGGGCGACGTTGTTACCGACAGCACCAAGAAGAACCTGGAGCTGAGAGTTGCTGCAGAGAACGGCGCAACTGCCGGCAAGACCGACTTGGCAAAGAGAGCAAAGGCTGCAAATCTGGATGCAATCCATGATACCGTTCATGAAATGGCTCGCGACGAAGCTCGTCACGGCAAAGCATTCAAGGGTCTGCTGGAGAGATACTTCGGCTAGAACCGGCACCGTTAGACTTGAGTATTTGGATGTCTCACTGAATTTTTCAGCGAGACATCCTTTTTTTTATGCGTCTGCTATCGTTCAAAAGAATCCAAGAAATACCTTTATAAAAATAATGAATAACTATAGTTTTTTTCTTGACAATTATCTGTCAGAGAGTATAATCAAGATAAGAATAGACCGCGGTCTATAACTTAGTCAGAAAGAGAGATAAAGAGATGCACGCGATTACGAATATTCAGAAATTCTCGGTGCATGACGGTGATGGAATTCGGACGACGGTGTTCTTTAAAGGATGTCCTTTGCACTGTGTTTGGTGCCATAATCCGGAGACCCAGAAGTATAATCCACAGATGCAGTTTGATGAAGCAAAATGCGTTGGATGCGGATTCTGTATGAAAGCCTGTCCAAACGATGCCATCAAGATTGAGAATGGCAAGGCGGTTACCAACCCGCTGAAGTGCATGCTTTGCGGTAAGTGCGTAAAGGCTTGTCCGAGCAGCATCCGGGATATCCTGGGACATGAACACGAGATTCGTCCTTTGGTGAAAGAACTTCTGAAAGATCAGATGTTCTACGAAGAGTCCGGCGGCGGAGTGACCCTTTCCGGCGGAGAGGTTATGAGTGTCGATCCGGAATACGTTCTGGCGTTGGCAAAAGAATTGCACCGTCAGGGCATCGACATCACGGTAGACACTTGCGGTGAGGCGCCATACGAACGGTTTAAGGCAATGCTGCCGTACGTAAGCACCTTCCTGTACGATGTGAAGTCGATGGATCCGGAGATTCACAAGAAATACATGGGGGCAGACAATGCCCGAATTTTGGACAACCTGTGCCGGCTGAGCGCAGACGGAGCTCGGATCTACATCCGAATTCCGATGATTAAGGAAGTCAACGCCACGGAAAAGAACATTCGGGCAACCATCGATTTCCTTCATAAAAACAACATTCATGTCGCTCAGGTCAACTTGCTTCCGTACCATAACACCGGATGCAGTAAGTACCCGAGAATCGGAATGACATATGAAGGTGCGGACCTGCAGGCACCTACAAAAGAAGAAATGCAGGAATTTGCGGAGATGTTCAAAGAAGCAGGATATGCGAATACCAAGATCGGAGGTTAAAAAATGGCAAAACGCGGTATGAACGAAAGAATCCAGCGCCTGAGAGAACAGAGTGTAACCACGCCGGTTCACATCGACCTGGAGAGAGCAAAAATCGAAACAGATTTTTACAAGGAAAACGACGGAAAGTATTCTGTTCCGGTAATGAGAGCGATGACTCTGAAGGAATACTTTTCCAAGAAGACCCTGTACTTCGGCGATGATGAGCTGATTCTGGGTGAGAAAGGTAAGAACCCACAGGCTTCCCCAACATTCCCGGAGCTGTGCTGCCACAGCGAAGAGGATATGAAGGTTATGAGTGAAAGAAAGCTGGTTTCCTTCCATACTACAGAAGAAGATCGCAAGCTGCAGGCTGCAGAAATCATCCCGTTCTGGAAGGGCAGAACCATTCGTGAGAAGCTGCTGTCCAGAATGACACCGGAATGGCATGATTGCTACGAAGCCGGCATCTTCACCGAGTTCATGGAACAGCGCGGCCCGGGACATACATGCGGCGGAGAGCAGGTATTCACTACCGGCTACTTGGATTACAAGGAAAAGATTAAGAAGACCATGGACGCGCTGGATTGGATGAACGATCCGGAAGCTTCCGATAAGATGGAAGAACTGAAGGCCATGGATATCTGCTGTGACGCGGTTATCATTTTGGGTGAAAGATACCACGAGATGGCTGTTGAGAAGGCTGCAGCGGAGAACGATCCAAAGAGAAAGGCAGAGCTGGAGCAGATTGCAAAGAACCTGGAAGTTGTACCGGCTCACAAGCCACAGACTTTCTGGCAGGCAATTCAGCTGTACTGGTTCACTCACCTGGCAGTAACCACTGAGCTGAACCCTTGGGACGCATTCAGCCCGGGCAGACTGGACCAGCACCTGAACCCATACTACGAAGCAGACGTAGAAGCAGGAATCCTGGACGACGAGCACGCATTGGAGCTCCTGGAGTGCCTGTGGGTGAAGTTCTACAACCAGCCGGCTCCGGTAAAAGTAGGTATCACCCTGAAAGAGAGTGCAACATATACCGACTTTGCCAACATCAACACCGGTGGTGTAACTCCGGAAGGAAAGAACGGAGTTAACAATGTCAGCTACCTGATTCTGGACTGCATGGACGAGATGAAGCTGGTTCAGCCGAACTCCAACGTGACCATCAGCAAGAAGTCTCCGCAGAAGTTCTTGAAGAGAGCTTGTGAAATTTCCAGAAAGGGATGGGGACAGCCTGCATTCTACAACACCGAAGCACAGATTACCGAGCTGATTAATGCCGGAAAATCTCTGGAAGATGCAAGAAGAGGCGGATCCTCCGGCTGCGTAGAGACCGGTGCATGGGGAAGCGAAGCATATATCCTGACCGGATACATGAACATTCCGAAGATTTTCCAGTTGACTCTGTTCAACGGATTTGATGAGTATTCCGGCAAGCAGCTGGGTCTGCAGCTGGGATATGCGAAGGACTTCAAGACCTTTGACGAGCTGTGGGCTGCATTCAAGAAGCAGCTGAAGCACTTTGTTGACATCAAGATTCGCGGAAACAACGTAATTGAGAGACTGTACGCAGAGGAAATGCCGGCACCGTGCCTGTCCGTTGTAACCAACGACTGCATCTCCAACGCAAAGGACTACAATGCCGGTGGTGCAAGATACAACACCAACTACATCCAGGGTGTTGGAATCGGAACCGTTACCGACTGTGTAGCATCTGTTAAGTACAACGTATACGACGAGAAGAACTTCACCATGGAAGAACTGATCGATGCAATGGAACATGACTTCGAAGGCTATGATTACATCTACAGCCTGGTTCACGATAAGACTCCGAAGTACGGAAACGATGACGATTACGCCGATGATCTGATGAGAGAAATCTTCGATCTGTATCACGACACCATCGTTGGCCGCCCGAACATGAAAGGCGGAAAGTACGGCATCGACATGCTGCCGACCACCTGCCACGTATACTTCGGTGACGTTATCCTGGCTACCCCGAACGGCAGAAAGGCTCACAAGCCGGTATCCGAGGGTATTTCTCCGGAGAAATCCGCAGATACCAACGGTCCGACCGCTGTAATCAAGTCTTGTGCAAAGATGGATCACCTGGCAACCGCAGGTACCTTGCTGAACCAGAAGTTCACACCGAACGTAGTTGCCGGTGAAGCAGGTCTGAACAACATGGCCAGCCTGGTTCGTTCCTACTTTGCAATGGATGGACACCACATTCAGTTTAACGTAGTAGATCGTCAGACTCTGATTGAGGCTCAGAAACATCCGGAAGATCACAAGGATCTGATTGTCCGTGTTGCCGGATACAGTGACTTCTTCCGTAACCTGGACAAGCCGCTGCAGGACGAAATCATCGAACGTACGGAACAGTCTTTCGAATAATATAATTGCTTTTACCATAGGCGTTCCTCTAGCGGGAGCGCCTGTGGCATAAATAAAAGGTGTTAACCAATTAACTATCTCAAGTGTGAAGAAAAGGAGAATGAAATGAAACTTGGATTTATCGGATGCGGAGTAATGGCCAATGCAATGATGGGCGGCATTATCAAGGCCGGCCTGTACAAGCCGGAGGATATCTGGGGTGCAGATCCTTTCGAAGGAAGCAGACAGAAGACAAAGGAAGTAAACGGAATCAATGTAACCGATAGCAACGTCGAAATTCTGGAGAACTGCGATACTGTTTTCCTGACCATCAAGCCGCAGTACTATGCCGGCGTAATCGAGGGAATTAAGGATCACGTAACAGATAAGCACCTGTTCATCAGCATCGGTGCCGGCAGAACTCTGGCATACTTGGCAGAGCAGTTCGGCAAGCCGGTAAAAACAGTTCGTGTTATGCCGAATACTCCGGCTCAGGTTGGAGAGGGTATGTCCGCTGCTTGCCCGAACGAATATGTAACGGAGGAAGAAACTCAGCGCGCACTGAACATTTTGAACGCATTTGGTAAGGCTGAAATCATGCCGGAGAACCTGTTCGACATCGTTACCGGTGTGAGCGGAAGCGGCCCGGCTTATGTATTCATGTTCATCGAAGCAATGGCAGATGCTGCCGTTAACGGTGGAATGCAGAGAAAGCAGGCGTACACATTCGCTGCACAGACCGTACTGGGCGCAGCAAAGATGGTTTTGGAGACCGGAAAGCACCCGGGCGAGCTGAAGGACATGGTTTCTTCCCCGGCCGGTACCACAATTGCCGGTGTTAGAGAGCTGGAGCTGGGTGGTCTGAGAACTACCGTTATCGAAGGTGTAACTGCAGCGACCGAAAAGTCCATCGCTATGCAGAGCGCAAAATAAGACACTACTTCCTTAGTGGGTTTTATAATTGCCGGAGGAGCTGTCGCAGGGATGCGGCAGCTCTTCTATCCTGGGGATAATAAATAAAGACTTGCAATTAGCATAGCGAATGTGTATAATATGTTAGTAATACGTTTGATTTGAGAACACGAAAAACACTTTTGAAAAGAATTTTAAAAAAGTGTTGACATGAAGCTCGAAATGACGTATACTATAGGAGTCGCAAATAAGGGGTGAATTAATCCGAGGTAGCTCAATGGCAGAGCAACCGGCTGTTAACCGGTAGGTTGTGGGTTCGAGCCCCACCCTCGGAGCCATTTATTTTTTACGCCGGAATGGCGGAATTGGCAGACGCCCGGGACTTAAAATCCCGTGAGAAGTGATTCTCGTACCGGTTCGACCCCGGTTTCCGGCACCAATTCTTAATATCGCGGGGTAGAGCAGTTGGTAGCTCGTCGGGCTCATAACCCGGAGGTCGCAGGTTCAAGTCCTGTCCCCGCAACCAATTGAAACTAATCTCGAAGCATTTGCTTCGAGTTTTTTTATGTCTCGAAATTACGGGGAAAGCCCGTGGTTACGGGGTTTTAGGGCTATTGCCGGGATAATCGAAAAAAGGTATAATATTTCATGAAGTAAGGAGTTGGAGGTTGACCAGGATGATACAAATCCAACGATTGATAAAATTGCCGCTGCAGATGTGATTCTTTTTGCTACTCCGGTATATTGGTGGGGAATGTCTGCACAGTTGAAACTTATCATCGATAAATGTTACTGCCGCGGTTTGAAGCTGAAAAATAAAAAAATTGGAACAATCGTTGTGGGAGGAGCCCCGGTGGACAGCATCCAGTATGAGTTAATTGACAAACAGTTCGGCTGCATGGCGAAATATCTTTCATGGGATGTAATTTTTCAAAAATCATATTGTGCAACAGCCAGTGATGAACTTGCAAAAAACAAGGATTCTATAAAAGAACTTGAAAATATTGGAAGAAACTTATAAAGCATATTTAAAGTTTCGGGTTATTGAACATAACAGATGCGAGCTGCAAAGGAGGCAAACCGAACTCCAACTAATAGGCGTTATTACACTTATGATTTGTAGGCTGGATGGGCTTCGTAAGTATAAAAAACAAATCATTCGAGAACAGAGGAGTCTTTCTCGAAAGTATGAAAACTTAAAGAAAGGAGGAGCCACTCAAAGAGTAAATATACAAAAACAAAGGCTTAAGGTACAAAAACTTCATCATAAGATTAATAATATTCGTACTGATTACAGCAAAAAAACAATTGCAGAGATAGTGAAAACCAAACATCTTACATTATCTCGATGTGAGCATATTTAATCATATTTTGAGTGGCAGGTACAGCATGGCAATGAAGAGACTTTTAATTGAATTTGGACAGGGTGTGGATATGCACGGCGGCGACCAGAACAATGCGGTGCGGAAGGCTACGGAAGATGCCATCCATCACTGCTGCATGGCAGGAATCTCAGAGATTTTTGAGATTACCGACCGAAAGAAGCAGGCATTTATCAAGGCGGACATCTATGCTCCGCATCCGGAGGAAGTGGATCCGAAAATCGTAACGGATTATCTGCACTGGTGGAATGTGGAAACAGAGGTGCATCACGGCGGTGCAAACCCGGAGGGGATTGCCTTGAATGGAAAACCGAAAACCGAGATTACAATCGCAATCGTCGCACTTACCGTGTACGTGGATGCATAAAAGAAAGACGGAAACCTATGACTTTAACGCAGCGCAAAGATTCTTTGCGCTGTTTTTATGGGCGATGCAAATGTAATTGGATAGACTTTCGGCCATAATAAAGGCAGAATCATCTTGCAAATATTTTTCGGGAGAGGGTGTCGAATATGGAACTTGGAAGAAGAATTACGGAGCTGAGAAAAGCAAATAACCTGACCCAGGAAGGGCTGGCGGAGCGGTGCAGTGTCACACGGCAGACCATTTCCAATTGGGAGAACGGGAAAAGCTATCCGGACCTGGAGATGCTGGTTTTTATCAGCGATTCTTTTGATATTTCCTTGGACGCTCTGGTGAAAGGAGATGGCAAGATGGTGCAGGAGATTACGAAGGAACAGCGCAAGGGGCGTTTCCAGAACTATAAGATGGCGGCGCTCACGGTGGGGCTGCTTCTGTTGGTGGGACTGGGGTTGTTCGCTCTGAACCATACCTACGTTCGGCTGAGCGCCGAAGACTGCGGTGCGGAGGTGGTGGAGGTGAAATCAATTCATCTCGACGATGTGAAAATCGATCGGGGTCGGAAGATGGCTTTTTATAAACTTCCAAACGACAATACGGGAATCTACTACGGGGTGAACGGGACCAAAGCCCCGAGCAAGGGAATTTACGTGTTCGAGGGGGAAGAGTACAATCAATTGATGAACAGCAAAACGGCCACCTGCATAACGCTGGAGGTGCCGGATCGGACGGTTGTTTCGGTGGGATCCTCCAAAGAGGGGGCGGATACCGTGGAGCTGATCCTGAAGATGAGCAATTTAGACCGGGTTTTCGGGAAGAAGGGCGGAAGCGCCATTTTGACGTATATGTGGTTCAGCGATGTAAATCGAATTGTGGATGCGAATGCGGGCAATTCCATTGTGTGGAAGAAAAGCAAGTAGATGTAGAAAAAATAGAATGAGAGGAAATCTCCGACGGCCGCGGATGAGGCGGCGTCGGAGGTTTTTTTGTGGGGAGCAGAAGGAAACGGTTCCGCCGTTTCCAACATCGGAATTCGGTCATCCAGAAGATGTGTTTGATTTAATTTGCGAGACATATCAGGATGTATCCGGTTTGTTCAAAGAAGCGGAAGAATGTGTGCGGGAATATATCGGAGCTTATATTGCAGACGTTAGAGCAGGTATAGATGTTCCCAACGAATTCGGAATTGACATCAATCATCCGTTCCACGGACTGTTCCAAAGGGAAACCGAAGAATACCGCTACACGATAAACTATACCAAGGGAATCTACTATGAACTGGGAGAGACTGCGGTTGTGGCACGTGTTTATAATGCAGATTTTTCGACGGAAAGATATTACTATGAAGTGGAGGACGATCCGCTGTCGCTTCTTTTGGGATATGGGGAAAAGGCCAAACCGGGAGAATGGCTGGGGGATGCAATTGGCGTATCCAATCAGCGACCGGAAGGATTCTTTCGGATTCCTCGAATATACCTGAAATACTATCCTTACTATCATAACAGCTGCACACTGTCTCGCAGGATGGTTCGGAGGATGCCGAAGTCCAAGGAATCCATTGCCGTTTATCCGGCGGAAAAAGGGAAGACCCCGAAAAATACCCTTTCGGGTGATGTTCCGCCGGCGTGAACTTGGTAAAATACTCTCACAAGCAAGAAGTACTTCGTATGTTTTACACAAAACCGTTATCGCACCCGAGATTCGAAAGAATCATTTCGAGAGAAGGTGAGAGACATGAAAAAGAAAATAATGACGGTGGTGATGTCTTTGATGATGTGCTTCTCAGTGGCCGCCTGCGGGGGTGGAGAAGATAAGAAAAAAGACGACGGCATCGATCCAAACGCAACCGTGACCAAGGAGCAGTACGACAAGCTGCGGGAAACCAAGTGGTATGAACTGACGCCGGAAGAAATGGAACAGTTTCTGGGCGTGAAGTATGTGGAGGACGAGGACTCCACTGAAAGCTGGGGAGAAGGTTACCTGGTGGTGGACTTCCCGGGCCCGGATGAGAATTCTCGCCTGCACGTGTTGTTCAAGGCGGATGAGAACGGCAAGTATACCCCTTCCAGCATGAGCCCGACAGGCAAGCTGATGGAAGATTAAATGGTGAATAAGCAAAAATCCCGGCCCGACGACCGGGATTTTTGTTTTGAGCGTATGGTATAATAAACTTAAAATACAATAAAAAAGGACACTGTGAACATGAGTGCAAACCATACCACAAAAAAACCGAATAAAAAAACACCCGGCCCCGGCGAAGACGGACGGTGTGCCAACCGGAAGCGGATTCTCACCCTGGCGGTGATTTTAATTGCCGCCGCCGGCATCCTCTTCGCCCATAAGGGAGATGAAATTCAGAACCTCATTCAATCCAAGGGCATTCACGCGGAGGCCGGCGTGGCCAATGCCGGATACAAATCCGGCGGCCTGTCTCCCAAGAACCTGTCGGACAAAAGCATCCGGAAAACTGTACCGAATTATTCCGGACAGCCCTACCGGGAGCTGAACGGGGGGAAGCCGGAATTTCGCAAATCGGAAATCTCGAAGAAGGCCTACGAGCGACTGGGAGATCTGGACCGTCTGGGACGGTGCACCGGCACTCTGGCCTGCCTGGGGCGGGAGATCATGCCGAAAGACGGTCAGCAGCGAGGATCCATCAGCGAGATCCATCCCACGGGATGGCACAGTGTGCAGTACCGAAGCGTCTCCGGCGGAAGCCTGTACAACCGCTGCCACCTAATCGGCTGGCAGCTGACGGGAAACGATGCGGTGGCCCGCAATCTGATTACCGGCACTCGGTACATGAATGTGGAAGGGATGGAGCCTTTCGAATCGAAAGTGGCCGAATACCTTCGGTCCACCGGAAACCATGTGATGTACCGCGTGACACCTGTTTTTAAGGGAGATGAAGCCGTCGCCCGAGGCGTCCACATGGAAGCTTTGTCGGTGGAAGACGGCGGGCACGGAATTTCTTTTAACGTCTACTGCTACAACGTGCAGCCGAAGATTAAGATCGACTATGCCACCGGGGAGAGCAAATCCACCATCTCCGGAGATAAGAGCGGATACCGCACCCGGAAGAACGGCACGACGTATTCCTCCAAGAAGCTGCAGAAGCATACGGTGAAGAAGGGGCAGGGCACCAAATACATCGTGAACACCAACACGGGAAAATTCCACTACCCATCTTGCTATTCCGTGAAGCAGATGAGCGAGCGGAATACCGTGACCACCAAGGAGTCCCGGAAACAGCTGATTGCAGAGGGGTACAGCCCCTGCGGAAATTGTCATCCGTAAGGAAAATACAATCTTTACTTTTGGCCGGGATGTAGTATAATAACAATGGCAATTTAAAATCTTCGGGGCGGGGCGCAATTCCCCACCGGCGGTACAGCCCGCGAGCGTTTTCCGAGGGACGGAGTTCCGGAAAACCGCATGATTCGGTGAGATTCCGAAGCCGACAGTATAGTCTGGATGAAAGAAGATGGTCAGAGCATGCGACCCCGGGACGATGGTTCCGGGGTTTATATATTTGACTGATTGGGAGAAGAAAGCCTCGTGTCGATAGGGATGCGGGGCTTTATATGGTTTTTGAGAAAAGAGGGACGGCTATGGCAGAAGAACAATTCATGAAACGAGCCATTGAACTGGCGAAGCAAGGGGTGGGCTGGACGGCTCCCAACCCGTTGGTAGGCGCAGTGGTGGTGAAGAACGGTCGAGTGATCGGTGAGGGATATCATCGGAAATACGGAGAACTTCACGCGGAGCGAAATGCGCTGGCGGCCTGCACTGAAGATCCGGCGGGCGCAACTCTGTACGTGACGCTGGAGCCTTGCTGCCATTACGGAAAGACGCCGCCTTGCACGGAGATTATCATCGAAAAGAAAATCGCCAAGGTGGTTATCGGATCTCGAGATCCGAATCCGAAGGTGGCGGGCAAAGGGGCTCGGATTCTTCGGGAGCACGGAATCAACGTGGTGGAGGACTACATGCGAGAGGCCTGCGATGCCTTGAATCCGGTGTTTTTCCACTACATCACCACCAAGACGCCGTACGTCGTTCTGAAATTTGCCATGACGCTGGATGGAAAAATCGCGACTCGAACCGGCGCCTCCAAATGGATTACGGGGGAAGCGGCCCGGAATCACGTGCATCAGCTGCGCGGCCGATATGCGGGAATCCTGGCGGGCATCGGCACGGTGCTGGCGGACGACCCGATGCTGAACTGCCGAATCGACGGAGCCCATCAGCCGCTGCGGATTATTCTGGACAGCCACCTGCGGATTCCAATGGGCAGCCGGCTGGTTCGCAGTGCGAAGGAGTATCCGCTGCTGATCGTGTGCAATGAGAGCACCCGGGACCGGGAAGAAGGGACAAACCGAATTCAGAAGCTGGAAGAAGCCGGGGCCAAGGTCTGGACCCTTCCGGAGAAGAACGGCCATCCGGATTTGAACGTGCTCATGCAGCGGCTGGGAGAAGAGAAGATCGACTCCGTCCTGATAGAAGGGGGAGGCACGGTCAATGAAGCCGTCCTAAAAGCACATATCGTTCATCACGTATACGCGTACATTGCACCGAAAATCTTTGGCGGCGAGGATGCCAAGACACCGGTGGAAGGGTCGGGCATCCGCCTTCCGCAGGAATGCGCAAAGCTGCGGCTGGCTAAGATTACCGTGCTGCTGAACGACATGCTGCTGGAATACGATGTGGAAGGAGAGACGGAATGTTCACCGGAATAGTAGAAGAAGTGGGAACCATGCAGGGCGTTCGCATGGGAAGCCAATCCGGAGAGATTCACCTGCAGGCATCCAAGGTACTGGAAGGCACGCAGCTGGGAGACAGCATTGCGGTAAACGGGGTGTGTCTGACCGTCACCCAAATGACGGGAGATGGTTTTACTGCGGATGTGATGCCGGAAACCCTGCGGCGCACCAATCTGGGTCAGCTGAAACCGGGGGATCCCGTGGACCTGGAGAGAGCCATGGCGGCGGACGGACGGTTCGGCGGTCACCTGGTATCCGGGCATATCGACGGAACCGGTCGGATTGTGGAACAGCGCAAGGAAGGAAATGCGGTCTGGGTTCGAATCGGAACCACGCCGGAAATCCTGCGCCTGATCGTGGAGAAGGGATCCATCACCATCGACGGTATCAGCCTGACGGTGGCCACCCTGGACTCGGACAGTTTCCAAGTATCCATCATTCCCCACACCGGAAGCGAAACCATCCTTCTGGGAAAGAAGGCCGGAGATGTGGTGAATCTGGAAAACGATATTATTGGGAAATACGTACAGCGGTTGCTGACGAATCCGGCACCGGAAGAAGCCCCGGAAAGCAAAGTGACCTGGGAATTCCTGGCGGAAAACGGATTTTAGAATAGGGAAAGGCGGGCGATTCGTCCGTGAAATAAAGCAAACAAAAAAGCAAGGGAGGACTATTGCAATGAGTTTTAAATACAACACAGTGGAAGAAGCGCTGGAGGCGCTGAGAGCCGGAAAACTGATTCTCTGCACCGACGATCCGGATCGGGAGAATGAAGGAGATCTGATCTGTGCGGCGGAGCACGCTACCACGGAGAACGTGAACTTCATGGCGACCCATGCCAAAGGCCTGATTTGCACGCCGATGTCGGTGGATTTCGCCCACCGACTGAACCTGCCGCAGATGGTATCGGAAAATACCGACAACCATTGCACTGCTTTTACCGTATCCATCGACCACGTAAATACCACCACCGGAATCTCCGCAGAGGAGAGAGGGTATACCTGCCGGATGCTGACGGATCCAGAGACTCAGCCGAACGATTTGAGAAGACCGGGACACGTGTTCCCGCTGGTGGCACGTCACGGCGGTGTGCTGGTTCGGAACGGACATACTGAAGCGACGGTGGACCTGATGAGACTGGCCGGACTGAAAGAAGTGGGCCTTTGCTGCGAGGTGATGAGAGAAGACGGCACCATGATGCGGGCGCCGGAACTCCAGAAGATGTCGGAAGAATATGATATTTGTTTTATCACCATCAAAGACCTGCAGGACTACATCCGCCGTTACGAGAAGCACATGAACTGCGTGGCAAACGCCAAGCTGCCAACCGTGTACGGCGAATTCCGGATTAAGGGATATGTGAACGACATCACCGGCGAACACCATGTGGCGCTGGTGTGCGGCGACATCCGGGACGGCGAGGACGTGCTGTGCCGGGTGCACTCGGAATGCCTTACCGGCGATGTGTTCGGGTCCGCCCGATGCGATTGCGGCGATCAGCTGCATACCGCGATGAAAATGGTTCAGGAAGAGGGCCGAGGCGTGATTCTGTACATGCGCCAGGAAGGCCGGGGCATTGGCCTGATCAACAAGCTGAAGGCGTACGAGCTGCAGGAACACGGTCGAGACACGGTGGAAGCCAACGTGGAACTGGGTTTTGAGCCGGATCTGCGGGAGTACTGGTCCGGTGCGCAGATGCTGCAGGACCTGGGCGTGAAATCCATCCGCCTCATGACCAACAACCCGAGCAAAATCTACGGTCTGGAAGGTTTCGACTTCAAGATTACCCAGCGGGTGCCAATCGAGATTCAGCCGGGAAAATACGACGAGTTCTATCTCCGCACCAAGAAGGACAAAATGGGCCACGTGTTCGAGCAGATCAAGTTCGATAAGTAATTTTCGGTAAAAACAAATTCGGGCGCCCCGACGCGTCCGGGGAAAATACAAAAACAAATTGCAAAGGGTGTCGAAGACGGCACGGATAAAAGTAGGAGGAAAAAGAAATGGCAATTAATCTGTTAGAAGGAAAAGTCGTTGCACCGGAAGGAATGAAGGTAGGCATTATCGCTTCCCGTTTCAACAGCTTTATCGTACAGAAGCTGTTGGACGGTGCGGTGGACGGCCTGGTTCGTCACGGCGTGGAGGAGAGCAATATCGATGCGGCTTGGGTACCGGGCGCATTCGAAGTTCCGCTGATGGCACAGAAGATGGCGGAATCCGGTAAATACGATGCGGTAATCTGTGTCGGTGCGGTTATCCGCGGTGCCACTTCTCACTATGAGCTGGTTACCAACGAGTCCGCGAAGGGCATCGCACAGGTGAGCCTGAAGTCCGGTGTTCCGGTACTCTTTGGCATCATCACCACCGAGAACATCGAGCAGGCCATCGAAAGAGCCGGATCCAAGGCCGGAAACAAGGGCTATGACTGCGCGCTTTCCGCAATCGAGATGGTGAACCTGGAAAAAGTGATCCGGGGCTAATTCGAAAGCCATGAAAATCCAAACGGTTATTTTCGATTGGGACGGCACCCTGCACGATACGAAAGCGCTGTACGGTGCCGCCCTTCGCCAAACCCTTTCGTGGTTAGAGGAACAGGGGTATTCCGTGCCGGCAGATCAATCGGACGACCGGCTGGCGAGATATCTGGGGGTGAATGCCCGGGATATGTGGAACGATTTCATGCCGTCGCTTCCGGCGGAAATTAAGGAAGAATGTTCTCGGCAAACCGGCGAACAGATGATTCGGAAAATCCGGGCGGGCCGAGCCAGACTGTACCCCGGCGTGCCGGAGGTCCTGCGGCAGCTGGCGGAGTCCGGATACCATTCGGTGATTCTGTCCAACTGCAAGGTTCCCTACATGGAAGCCCAGCGAGAGCATTTCCGGCTGGACCGCCGGATGGAAGGCTTTTACTGCAGCGGTGCCTACGGCTTCTGCCCCAAAGAGGAAATCTTCCCGGAGATTCGCAAGAAATTCCCGGGAGGCTTCTGCATGGTGGGAGACCGTGCCTCGGATCGACAGGTATCGGTGGTTCACCACATCCCATTTGTGGGATGCGAATACGGATTCGGAACCCGAGAAGAGCTGGAGGGCGCGGACGCCCTGCTTTCGGATATCCGGGAACTTCCCGAGGTACTGGCGCAGTGGAATTGGGAATAAGAAGCGCTTCGCGAATACTTGAGGGACAAGGAGCACTTTGCGAATACTTGCGGGATAGTTATTGGAGACTATCCCGCTTTTTTATTTTCGAGCACCCCAATACGCCAACATGTCAGGATATTTCCGGTCGTGTTGGCGTGACGAGGCGGAGGAATAAGGCGTAGCGGGGAGGGGGACACCAACAAAGGCGGCGTCCGCCCGGAAAAAAGCGGACGGTGTTGGCGTGGCGAGGCGAAGAAACAAGGCGCAGCGGGGAGGGGGACGCCAACAAAGGCGGCGTCCGCCCGGGAAATTTCCGGTCGTGTTTGCGTGGCCTGACGGAGGAATAAGGCGTAGCGGGGAGGGCGGCGCAAACAAAGGCGACGTCCGCCCGGGAAAATCCGGATGGTGTTGGCGTGGCGAGGCGAAGGGATAAGGCGTAGCGGGGAGGGAGACGCCAACAAAGGCGACGTCCGCCCGGGAAAAGTGGGACCGCGTTGGCGTGACCCGACGAAGAAATAAGGCGCAACGGGGAAGGGAACGCCAACACGGCCCGGCTGTGCTTGTCTAAAAACTGCTGCACAAAAGGTTCCCCCGCTCTTCGTGCAGCAGTCCCCATCATTATTATTTCAAATGGAAAAGAATTGACGACGAACTCACACATTTCCGCTGTTCGTCGTCAATTCTAATCTACTCCTCATGCCTCCTGCTCTAATCTGCATTCTGCATCCCCGGAAATTGACGACAGTCCCTTTGTTTCGGACAAACTGTCGTCAATCTAATAATTTCTTCACGTATGGAGCACTAATGAAAGTCGAACCCAGGCCTGAAATCACTTCTTACAACCCAGATTTTCTGATTCCAAGACTTTATCCTACCCCCTCCTTTGGGCATTTAACTCTAATCTACCAAGCGGACGCGGGGAAATTGACGACGGAAGCGTGGGGAGGAGGGGTTCGTCGTCAATTTCTACCGATTTCTTGAAAGCAGCCCGAATTAGAGACCGCTTTTACAATGTATTCACAGTAGTGGAGACTTTTACAAATTGAGCACCAAGTTCGCGCCGGGCGCCTGCGAAATCCTCACGAGAACTTGGTGCAAAGGAAACGGAATAACAAGGGCTAGCGGCATTTCGTGCACCAAGTCCGCGCCGGGCGCCGGCGGAATTTCCTCGGGAACTTGGTGCAAAAGAAACGGAATAACAAGAGATAGCGGTTTTTCGTGCACCAAGTCCGCATCGGGCGCCGACGGAATTTCCTCGGGAACTTGGTGCAAAGGAAACGGAAGAACAAGGGGTAGCGGCTTTTCGTGCACCAAGTCCGTATCGGGCGCCGGCGAAATCCACTCGGAAACTTGGTGCAAAGGAAACGGAATAACAAGGGCTAGCGGCATTTCGTGCACCAAGTCCGCGCCGGGCGCCGGCGGAATCCCCTCGAGAACTTGGTGCAAAGGAAACGGAAGCACAAGGGCTAGCGGTTTTTCGTGCACCAAGTCCGCGCCGGGCGCCGGGCGTCCTCTGCCGGCGGCGGAGAAAAAATCTGCAATTTTTTATTTTTAGACTATCCTTTTTGCATCTCATTCGTTAAACCTTATAGAACCGGTTCGTAATCAATGTGAAAACAAGGGGGAAGATATGTTTAAGAAAATTATTACGGTAACGATGGTAAGTGGGTTAATGCTGATGGCCTCGGTGGGGGTATTTGCGGATGCGCCGCAGGATGTGTCATCGTCGGATGTACCGCCACAGGATATGCTGTACGATCCGGAACTCGGATATGAAGTGGATTTGGATAACCCGGCAAGCGACACGTTGGGGTGCACCTATGTAGAAGGACTCGGTTACGAAGTGACCATTGACAGTGAGAATCTTGCAAGAGAGGGGTCCTATGACAGCGGATGGAAGGATTTTTATGGCGGAAAGTGGAGGCACGGTGTGAACTCGAAACACGTGTGGTCCAAATATAACCACTCTAAGAAGACACATAAAACGACCGTAAAAGGAGCGGGTGGCAAGTATTCCTACTCCGGATGGGTCGGAAAAGGAAAGCAGGCAGCCGCATCTTGGGAGAAAGCGAAAACCGGAAACAAAGCATGGGCGGATGTGAAGTAACAATCCGTTGAACAATAGAGGATCTGGGGCTCGGCATTTTTTGCGGAGCCCTAAGTTAAATGGTAGCGACACATGAAAAAGATAATACAGACAATGCTGGTGATTCTCATCGTAACCGTCGCCTTTGGGGTTTCATACAACCAAGATGATATGTTTCTGAAGACCTTTACGAATGAGTTTGATACCACAATCAACATTATTTCATCACCGGCACGGACGCAAAACAATAGGACAAAGCGGCAGGAACTGGCTTAAAAGCATAACATGAGTTTTATTAAGGTTCGGCGTATTCCACGGAATCAGCGGAATGAAAGGCAACAGACTTCGAGATTTGTCTATTTAAACGAAGCGGCATGGTTTGAAAAGGCATTTCCGAATATTTCTTTTCAAAGAAATATTCACGGGACGAACGAATTCAAGAATGCGAAGGGGGCGACATTCCTCACTTCGAAGGAAGTAAGCCTATTGCCGTTTTCGAAAATCAACAGCAATAACTTTAACGGCGATTACTATTTTCGCGGGACGAAAGAAGATACGGAAGCGTTTCTGAAAGAACTGACCGGTGACGAGAACATGGGAGTGCAGGCAACCGTAGATTCTTCGGAAACTGTAGCTAGCGATACAACTGAAAACCAACTGTTTTTATATCTAACCATTCCGGCAATTATGGTCGCTGCAATTTTCTTCTGCTATGCGATATACAATGGGCAGCTGACGAAAGAGCTCGCCGTTGCCGGGCTGATCGGCTGGAAGATCACCCATTTCGCAGCAACCAAAGCCGCAAGATTGGTGATTCCGCCGCTGCTGATTGCGGTTCCGATCATCAGCGGAGCGCTGATGTATGTCATGCAGCTGCAAACGGTGCGCGGCTTCCTTTCGGCGACGAAGAGCGTATACCTGGCGGTCTGGGCGGCACCGGATGATAAGAAACTAAACATTCCAACCCTTCGCGACGATGAATGGCTGATTCTGTACCCGGAGAAAAGCAAACCGACAGAAGACGATATCGAAAAGATGAAAGAAACACAGCGAGATGAATCGAACAAGAAAAAAGCCTCAGCCGTAAAACTCGTGCCAATAAAAGATGACCAGAGTTTTATGACCTGTGATTCTTCCATGCGTTTGGAAGAGGCACGGCTTCAAGATTACACGCTCATCCTGGTGAACGGAGTCAGACTGAAACCGACCGGAAGCATAAAGCTGCCGTCCCTGGTAAACGGATACTTCCATCCCCATGTAAAGAATTCCGCCAATGCGTACGGCGAGCTGAAACGCATAATTGCTCAAACGCAGGCCGATCCATATGTTTTATGGATCAGCAGCGTGTACGACGATGTGATGTTTCAGATTGGAGAAATACGGACAGAGGCGGCCGTAAACGCGATTGCTTTTATGCTGTTGCTGTTGATTATCGCATTCGTCGTAAAAATCGATGTGGAATCGTATTTGTACCACCACGGGAGAAGGCTGGATGTGTCGTATCTGCTGGGATATGGGTTCATGAGCGTTCACAGGAAGAGACTTTTCACAAGCGGGATTGCGTACGGGATTGGTTTCGGGATGTTTATCGGTGAAATCATAAAGCTGGGACGCAGCAAGAATAATATCGGGGAGAGACTGAAGGAGGGCTGCTAAATGCATGAAAATTCAGCGCAAATCATATTAAAGGACATCGAGAAAGCTTATGGCAGCAGAAAAATTATGGACGGAATCAATATGGAAATCTGTCCGGGGGACTTTATTTGCATTTACGGGAAAAGCGAGAGATTGCGAAGATATAAAATCGCGTATATGTTTCAGAACTTTGCGTTGGTGGAAAAAATGACCGTGAAATAGACAAAAATCAATTTATCGATTGCCGGCTGAATTCAGATTTTTTTCTGGTTCCGACTGTCGTCCTTTCATATCGAGGATTTCGCAAGGGACCGATGTGAACGGAATAAAAAAATAAAAGAGCCTGCAGCATATCCCGTTGCTGCAGGCTCTTTCTGTAATGTCATGTGCTGTTACTTTTATCTAAGATCGAAACAGGAAACAGGTAAGGTAAAGGAGAAGAAAAAAAGACCTGTCTCAATCGAAAAGCACGAGTAATTGGTGAATTACAATTAGTATTATGAAACATTCCATTGGATAAGTCAACAAAAATCCTAAATATACCCATTATAAATTTTAAATAATTGTGTTTAACAACTAAAAAATATAATACGGGCGAGCATAAACTGTGTAAACCCACTTATCTAAAGGTGTTCCAGTCGGCGGCAGATTACTGCCGCACCCAGGCCGATGACGATGCCCGCAATCATTCCGGAGAATAGAAGCACCGGAAAATACAGGAAAATTTGACTGTCCTGAAGCAGAAGGGCGGCCACCAGAAGCTGCCCCATGTTGTGCAGCACGCCTCCGGCCATGCTGATTCCGGCGATGCTGAATTGGTCGGTCTTCTTCAGGGCAACCATTCCAAGAAGGCTAATGGCTGCACCGCCCAGAGAATAGAGGGCGCCGAAGACACCGTTGAAAAGAAGACCGGCGATGAGAATTCGAATGACGTTTACCGCTGCGGCATGTTTCGCGGAAAGTTGATACAGCGCTACCAGTGCGACGATGTTGGCAATTCCAAGTTTAATGCCCGGGACACCCGGATTATATGGTATAATAGCTTCCACGTAGGAAAATATCAGCGCCAGTGCGGCCAGCAGAGCGATGGTGGCTACGTTGCCGGTTCGGGAATCGGCGGTGCGGCGAGACGTTGTTCCTTTTGATTTAGCTGGAAATGGCATCGTATTCATCGCCTCCTTTTCCCTGAATCTGAACCACCATTTTGTTCGGCAGGCAGATGATGCTCTCCCCGGTGGTATGAATGGCCTTATGCTTGACGCATACCTGGTTGTGACAGCTTGCGTGGGTAACGGAAACCTCCCCGTTGTGAATTCGAACCGTGTTGGTTTTCTTCCCCTGCTTCACCGTAACGGTGCGGTCCTCGGAAATGGAATAACTGCCGTATACCTTGCCGTCTGTTTTTATGATGACCCGGCTTCCGGACGTATCGAATTGCGAAATCCATAGAGATGCCGCCACCCCCGTCAGGATGAGCACTCCGGCCAGAAGGATATCCGCTTTGCGTATGATTCCTTTGAACATAGAACTCCTTCGTAATTATTATTTATATAAAGGCAACAGAAAGGATAACCCGTGACCCATTATATCGTAAAAAAAATGAAAGGCGTGGCGCTTCTGGCCACACTCCTAATTATTATAACACAGACCGGATGCAATAGTAACTCGGATATTGAACCGGTCACCCGGGATAATTATTTTCTGGATACCACCTGCAGCGTTTCGGTCTATCAGATCGACGGCGGCCTGGACGAAGACAAGGCCAATGCGGCCATCACGAAAGCCTACGACCGCTGCCGCGAGCTGGACAAGTTGCTGAGCAACAAGACCGACTCCAGCGATGTGACCAAGGTGAACCGTTCCGGCGGTGCCTGGGTGATGGTGGGAAAGGATGCGGCAACCGTCATAAAAGAAGGTCTCCGTTACGGCAAGCTGTCCGGCGGTGCTTTCGACATCACTATCGGAAGGGTGACGGACCTCTGGGATTTCCATGCGGACAAGCCGAAGCTGCCGGATGAAGCCAAGCTGCAGGAGGCGCTCCGGCACGTGGACTATCGAAACGTGGAGGTGGACGGAAATCGAATCCGCCTGCTGGACCCGGAAGCAAAAATCGATCTGGGCGGCATCGCTAAGGGATACGTGGGAGATGAGATGCGCAAGGTGCTGAAGAAAGAAGGCGTGACCTCCGCGGTCATCAACCTGGGAGGCAATATTGTTACCGTCGGCACGAAACCGGACGGCTCGAAGTACACCATCGGCATTGAGAAGCCGTTCTCCGATCGTCAGGAAATCATCGGCCGCACCCACATCGGTGAGGGAACGGTGGTTACATCCGGCATCTACGAGCGCCAGTTCGAATACAAGGGAAAGCGCTATCACCACATCCTCAGCCCGAAGACCGGATATCCGGTGGATACGGATCTGGAGGCGGTAAGTCTGGTTACCGTGAAGAATTCCTCCATGGACACCGACGCCATGAGCACCATTTGCCTCATGAAAGGTACCAAAGCAGCCAAGAAATTCATCGACAGCCAGAAGGGCATCGAAGCCGCATTCTACGGAAAAGATAACAAAACATCCACCACTGAGGGAATGGATTTCGAGGCAGAATAGCCCACTCCAAAGGGACTTTCTACTTTTTCTTGGAGATTTTGATACAACAATAAGGGGACTGTCGCATTAACAACAAATAAGACAGCTCCAAACACAAAAGAAACAGGCAGGTAATAACCGAATTTATCATTCAGTTATTGTTTGCCTGTTTCTTTCATTGTCGAAACTCCGTCGAGTCCGGAAGCCGTGGTGCCCGGCGACGAAGGAATAAGGGTTAGCGGGGAGTGAAGCACCACGTCCTGCCGGCGGAAACCCAACAAAAAACGGGATAGCTTAATAACTATCCCGTAAATATTCGTGAAGAATCAACTATTTTCTGTGATAGCTGAAGGATGCGGCGAATCCGGTACGGCCCAGCATCTGAGAAATCAGAACGGCCAGAACGGCACCCACTGCAACCTGAAGCGCGTTGAACGGAACGCCCAGCATCGGAGCGGTCCAGTTTCCGTAGATGATGCCTTCGGCGATGTAGTATCCGGCAACGGTCCACACGGCGGCAACAACAAATCCAATCATTTCCGGAACCGGAACACCCAGGATGTGGCGGTTGTTATCGCTTTTTTCCATAGCGGTGGCCAGCGCCTTCTGCATGATTACCACCATCACCAGCTTGATAAAGAACGACCACGGTGCCCATACCGCATATCCGCTGAGGATATCCGCCAGGCAGAGGCCCACCGAACCGGCGAAGATGGCATGTTTTCTCGGCAGAAGCATGGCAGCCAGCAAGACCATGGTGTCACCCAGATGGATGTAACCGGTGCCCACCGGAACTTTGAAGAACATGGTGGCGATGGTGCCCATGGCGGTAATCAGTGCCGTCAGCACCAGCAAGGATGTGGAATTCATTCGTTCGTTTGTATTCATAAGTAATCCCCCTTGTGATATTTTATTGATTTACTAAAACAATAGATATATAATAACATTGTTGTGTAATTTGAAAAATATGCAATTTAGCATTTTTTAATATGAACAGATAGGAGATAAGAGGGGAAATGAAGGATATTGTACTGAACTTAGATGACAGTTTGGAGATCAATCTATACGTACAGATTTATAATCAGTTTAAAGAACGGATTCTTTCCGGCGAGATTTCACCGGGCACCAAGATTCCGTCGCTGCGTCGTTTTGCAAAGGATAATGCCATCAGCGTGACTACGGTGGAGACCGCATACAACCAGCTTCTGGTGGAAGGCTACATCGAGAGCCGTCCGAAATCCGGCTATTACGTGAGCGACCATATCGCCGAGGTGGTGAGCGATCTGAAAACGGAGTTCAAAGAGGAGTCCTTGGAAAGCATCCTTCCCATGGACGATTCCAAGAACGTGCGGGACAAATCCCTGATTTACGACGAAGAGAGCTTCGAATTCTCCAAATGGAAGAAGTGCATGAACAAGGTGTTCAACGAGCATTCCAACATGCTGCAGACCCAGGGCGACGTGCAGGGAGAACAGGCTCTTCGGTACGAAATCGCCAAATACCTGTACGCGCGCCGGGGCGTGAAATGCAGTTCCAATCAGATTGTCATCGGCGCCGGCTCTCAGCAGCTGGCGGTTCAGTTGATCCGGATTCTGCGGGAATTAAACGTGGCCCACGCTGCAACGGAGATGCCGGGATACGGTCCCGTTCGGGAAATTTTCCGAGATGAGGGACTGAACATTTCCCGGATTCCAATCGATGAAGAAGGAATCATGGTGGAGAAGCTGCCGACCAATATGAAGAGCTTGGTATACGTGAATCCGTCCAACCAGTTCCCGACGGGCGTGGTAATGCCGGTTGCCCGCCGCTACGAACTGATTAAGTGGGCGGTGGACAACGACAGCTACATTCTGGAGGACGACTACGACAGCGAGCTTCGCTATTTCGGAAAGCCGGTTCCGGCCCTGAAGGGCTTGGACCAGAGCGGAAGGGTCATCTATCTGGGCTCCTTCTCATCCACACTTTTTGCGGCGATTAAAATCAGCTACATGGTGCTGCCGAAAGAGCTGGCGAAGATTTTCGAAAAGATTAAAGATCGGTACAGCCAGACCTGCTCCAAAGCGGAACAGCTGTGCCTGGCCATCTACATGGAGGAGGGATATTACTCCCGGAACATCAAACGGTGCCGCCGCATGAACGCGGGCAAGTTGGAAACCACCATGAAGATGTTCGCCCAGGCCAAGGCGGATTTCATCGAGCCCATCGATTCCAAATCCGGACTGGCCATCATGCTTCGGATTCACGCGGACATCCCGGTGGAAGAAGTGTGCCAGACGGCCCACAAGCTGGGTCTCACCATGCGGCCGGTTCAGGATCTGTGCACAGAAAAAGAGCAGGTGGTGGTCTTCTACTTCTACCGCGTGTCCGACGCTCTGCTCCGTCTTCTGATCAAAATGTTCGTAAATAATATGAGCAAAGTCCTGGCGGTATACGAACGCCGGAAATTGCAGTCCCTATAATTTCAGGGAAACTTCCCCGCCGGAAAGGAGGCGGTGCTCCTCCGGGGTCTTCACCTGCAGACGAAACTCCGAATCCACCCCTTCCACATAGGCGGTGTACGGTTCCTTTCCGGTTTCGGAAACCGTAACATTTCGTCCGATGATAAAACAATTCTTCCGATACTCCTCCAGATACCGAGAAGTATCCAGATGGGATTGTTCGTTCAGCGCCCGGTGGAGTTCGGCAATCAACACGGCGGCGATTTGGTTCCGGGTAAAAGAAGGATGTTCAGATTCCGTAAGGGATCCGGCTTTCCCCGCCAGTTCCGGTGGGAAACTGTCCTTCAGGCAGTTGATGCCGATGCCCACGATGACCCGTTCGAAGTTGCCGCTTTCCAAGCTGCCCAGTCCCTCTGTCAGGATGCCGCAGATTTTCAGATTTCCTTTATAGATATCGTTAACCCATTTGATGCCCAGCTTTTCCCCGCTGATTTTTTCCAGCACCCGGTGAGTGAGCACCGCCGCGATGGAGGTGACATGGGTGACCTGAGAAAGAGGAAAATAAGGCCGGAAGGAATAGGTGAGGTAGATTCCGGTACCCTTCGGGGATTCAAAAGTCCGGCCGTATCGCCCTCGGCCGCCGGTCTGCCGGTCCGCCAGAATGGCGGTGGCGGGGTCTCCGTAATCCAGGGTGCGGCAGTAATTGTTGGTGGAATCCACGGAGTCCAGCACCTGCAAGAGCAGTTGGTTCTCCGGAATTCCGGATGCGGAAAGGTCTCCCTGAATGAGTTCTTCGGAAAGAATATCGGTGGATGAGGACAGGATATATCCCTTGCTCTGAATGCTCTGAATATCGTATCCTTCCTCCTGAAGGGTGTGGATGGCCTTCCATACGGCATTTCGAGAAATTCCGAGAGCGGAAGCCAATGCGGCACCGGAAACCGGTACCCCCTGGGTCCGGGCGTCTGCGAGATATGCGAGAATTTTTTTACGGGTTGAAATTGACGAATTCATGGTTGATTCCTCCTTGATGTGTTCTTATTATACCCACCGGCGGGGGGCATGGCAAACGGCGGAATGAAATTGCGAATTGCAGATTTTTTATAGCGTGGTATCGGAGAGAACTCCGTGCTAGAATAGTAGATGTATAGATGGAGGAAAAGTATGTATAACGTACTGGTGACAAATGATGACGGAATTGATGCAGCGGGAATTCGGCAGCTGATTTTCACCCTGTCCCTGACGACGAAGGTGTACGTCTTTGCGCCGAAGGAGCAGCAGAGTGCGAAGAGCCAGGCCATGTCCGCTCAGGGACAGCTGAGCGTGGAATCTCGCTCGATTCGAGGGGCCGAGGAGGCGTACGCGGTAGGCGGAACGCCGGTGGACTGCGTGAAGTTCGGACTGCAGACGATGGCGGAAAAAGGCGTGTCCATCGATTATGTAATCAGCGGAATCAATATGGGACTGAACCTGGGTGCGGATATCCATTATTCCGGCACCGTGGGCGCCGCGATGGAAGGGGCGATTTCCGGCGTTCGGGGCATTGCCCTGTCGGTGGAGCACTATCAGCCGGATTACTATGAGTACATCTGCGGAATGATTCCGGAACTTTTGCAGATGTCCGGGGAACTGGATTCCTCTGTGGTATTGAACGTAAATGCGCCGGACCTTCCGGCATGGAAGATTAAAGGGACGAAAATCGTGAAGTGCGGCCCGAAGCGGTTCAAGGATTCTCTGATTCCGGTGGAGGAAGAGGAGTCGCTGTACCGTTACGCCGGAGGTCATTACGAGTTGCCGGAAGAGGCACCGGAGGACGAAGATGTGGCAGCTTGTGCCGACGGCTACGCTACCATTACGCCGCTTCGGATGGATTACACCGACGGTGCGGCCCTTCGAACGATGCAGCGGATGACCAACGACAACGCCCTGTGTTTGTTTATCGATTTCCAGGAGCGGCTGGTTCCGGCCATGCGAAAGCCCAAAGACCTGATGAAAAATGTCACAAAATGGGCGAGATGCGCCGAGGCCTTGAGACTTCCGGTGCTGCTGTCGCAGCAATACACCCGGGGACTGGGGGCGACGGTTCCGGAGCTTCGGGAGGCACTGCACGAATACAGCAAGCTGGAAAAACTGAGTTTCAGCTGCTTCGACGCACCGGGTTTTGAGGAAGAGATGGAAAGCATGACGGCAAAACACGTGATTATTGCCGGCATCGAAGCGCACATCTGCGTCCTCCAGACGGCGATGGATTTTCTGGAAAGGGGATTCCGGGTGACCATCCTGAAGGATTGCTGCGGTGCGCGAAAGAAAGGGGATTTCGACACGGCCATTCGGGAATTGGAGAAGGCAGGCTGCCGCATTACCACATATGAAACGCTGGTATACCAGATGATGCGGTCGTCAAGACACACGGCCTTCCGCCGGATTTCCGAAATCGTGAAGGAATAGAAAAGGGTACGTTAAAGGGGTTTACAAGAAGGGAGAGAGAGATGAAGTTCTATGTAACCAAAGATGTTTTTGAGAAAATTCCCGATGGAAAATTCGGGCTGGTGAGCGTAACCGGCGCGGACAACACCGGAAACAATCCGGAGATTCAGGCGTTTCTTCAGGAAAACGTGGAGAAGTGCACCGAATTCTACACCGGAAAGAAAGTGAAGAATGAGCCGGAGCTGCAGCCCTACCGGGAGGCCTTCCGGAATATGGGAATCAATCCCAACCGATACATGTGTGCCATAGAGGCGCTGATGACCCGGATTGCCAAGGGACAGGGAATGCCGGCCATCAACACTATTGTGGATCTGGGGAACGGAGTTTCCCTGAAGCATCACCTGCCCATCGGCGCCCATGACCTGGATACCATGATCGACGGTGCTTTCGGCGTTCGGGTATCGGAAGAAGGGGACACCTTCTTGCCATTCGGTGCGGAAGAGCGGGAGCCGGTGGAAGCCGGAGAGGTGGTCTATGCCACCGGCAGTCACGTGCGAACTCGGCGCTGGACCTGGAGACAGGGAGATGAGGGTATGATTACCGAGAACACATCCCATATGCTGTACATCATCGACGGTTTCGAGTGCAATCTGGAGGAGGTTCTGGCCGCGCGGGAAGAGCTGGCAGAGCTGGCGGAAAAATACCTGGGCGGCACGGTAAAAATCGGGATGATTGATAAAGAAAACATGGAATTTGAGACAGAATTGTGATATAATGTATCGTCATGTGCGTGAAAACGGCTGGTCAAAAGGCGAGCCGTTTTCATGTTTATAGATTCTATCTATTTTTATTAAACACTATTTTAAAACGTTAAAGGAGAAAGAAATGAACAACAACAAGAGATGGTTGTATCTGGCTGTGGCAACAGTAATCCTGCTGTTCCAGGGCTTGATCTACGCATGGTCGCTGTTCAGAACACCGTTTAGTGAAATCTACACGGACTGGACAGTTGCACAGTTATCCATGACCTTCACGATTTCCATCAGTTGCTTCTGCCTGGGGGGATTCGTCGGCGGACAGCTCAGCAAGAAGCTGGGTGTGAAGGTTAGATTCCTCATCACCGCAGTATGCCTTTTCATCGGATTCTTCGGTGTATCCATGCTGAATCCGGCAGATTCCGCCGGCAGTTTGACGAAGCTGTACATCTTCTACGGTGTATTCGGCGGCGGCGGCGTAGGAATCGGGTATAATGCAGTTATTTCCACCATTACGAAATGGTTCCCGGATAAGGTGGGTCTGGCATCCGGCATCATGCTCATGGGCTTCGGTCTGGGCAGCTTGCTGCTGGGTTCCGTTGTAACCGGCATGGTTGCGGCACAGGGTCTGTTCCCAACCTTTAAGATTCTGGCAATTGCCATCACCGTGGTAATGGTAGTCGGCGCCATCATCATTAAGGCACCGGAAGCACCGGCGGCTCCGGCAGAAGCAAAGGCAGAGGAGAAGGAAGAGAAGTCCACCGCAGTCAGCTTCAGCGCCGGCGAGATGCTGAAGACTTCCAGATTCTGGATCTTCTTCCTGTGGGCGATTGCCCTCAACTCGGCCGGTCTGATGGTAATCAACAGTGCCGCAAATATTTCCCTGGCATTTGGCGGTTCCGCAATTCTGGGCATGGTAGTATCCCTGTTCAACGGTGCGGGCCGAATCATTGCCGGAAACAACTTCGACCGTTTCGGCAGAAAGAAGTCCACACTGATTAATGTGTCCTTCATGATGATTGCGGGAATCCTTCTGGTGCTGGCCGGAAAGACCAATTCCTTGCTGCTGATCACCGTGGGTCTGGTATTCGTTGGAATGGCGTACGGCGGTACACCGACCATCACTTCCGCATACACCAACCTGTCCTTCGGACCGAAGAACTTCACGGCAAACTTCAGTATTGCCAACTTCTCCCTGCTCCCGGCAGCGATTGTGGGACCGATGATCTCCGCAAAACTCCTGGAAGCGGCAGGCGGAAAATACGACACATGCTTTATCGCAATCATCGCATTCACCCTGATTTCCCTGGTACTGTGGGTATTGCTCAACGGCGCCAGCAAGAAGAGCGTAAACGAAGACTACAAATAAAGCTTCACCGGAAACTGATGCCCTTTGCGGGTATCAGTTTTTTTATTTTCAAATACCCGAAAATCCTATATAATAAGTACATATTCTTTTACGGTGAAAGGGGAATTTCATGACGCTGAATCAATTGCATTACATCATTACGGTGGCGGAGGCCGGTTCCATGAATCGGGCGGCGGAACGCCTATACATCACCCAGCCGTCTCTCACCAGTGCCATCAAGGAGCTGGAGCGGGAACTGGGAATTACCGTCTTCCACCGGAACGGCCGGGGCGTGACGCTGACCAACGACGGGGCGGAGTTCCTTTTGTACGCTCGGGAGATCTACAGCCAGTACGAGGCGGTGATGCAGAAGTACAGCGATGACGAGGGGCTGAAGCAGAAATTCGGGATTTCCATGCAGCACTATTCCTTCGCGGTAAAAGCATTTGTGAATCTGGTGAACAAGTACGACCTGGCGGAGTACGATTTCGCCATTCGGGAGACGAAGACGAAAGAGGTCATCAGCGATGTGGCTTCCCTGAAAAGTGAAATCGGCATCATCTACCAGAGCGATTTCAATCGAAACGCCATCACCAAGATCCTGCGGCAGAACAGCCTGCAGTTTCATGAACTGGTGGACTGCGACGCCTTCGTGTATCTGTGGAGCGGCCATCCGCTGGCGGATCGGGACAGCGTGAATTTTCAGGATCTGTCGGATTATCCGAATCTGACATTTGAGCAAGGAGATGATTCTACACTGTATTATGCGGAGGAGATTTTCTCGGAGAATAACTATTCCCGGTGCATCCGGGTGAACGATCGGGCCACCATGCTGAACCTGATGAAAGGGGTGCACGGATACACCCTCTGCTCCGGTATCATCTGTGAGGACTTTAACGGCGGAGACTACGTGGCGGTTCCTTTCAACGATCCGGTCATCGGCGGGGACAAGGCGATGAAAATCGGCTACATTCAGAAGAAAAACAGCATTCTGAGCAAGACCGCGCAGCTGTACATTCGGGAATTGCGGGACTATCTGGGAATTCCGACCCCGGAATCGGAAAAGAAATAAAAGAAATGCCGTAGGAAGTGGTTTTCAGAGGGGTTTAGCAGTTGACATTGAAAACGGATACGGTAAAATATTATATTAGATGATTATTTCTTACAGGAGGCAAAACGTGAAAAAAGTTGGGGTTATTATGGGGAGCGACAGCGACCTGCCAGTAGTAGAGAAATGTATTAATGAGCTGAAGAAGTATGAGATTCCGACGGAAGTGCATGTGTATTCCGCACATCGGACTCCGGTGGAAGCCATTGAATTTGCACAGAATGCGGAGAAGAACGGATTCGGCGTGCTGATTTCCGCAGCGGGAAAAGCAGCGCACCTGGGCGGTGTGATTGCGGCCAATACGGTTCTTCCGGTAATCGGAATTCCGATTAAGGCGTCCGCTTTGGAAGGTGTGGACGCACTGCTGTCTACCGTACAGATGCCGCCGGGGATTCCGGTTGCGTCCGTTGCCATTGACGGTGCGAAGAATGCGGCAATTCTGGCTGTAGAGATGCTGGCTATCGGAGATCCGGATTTGAACCGAAAGCTCTGGGATGAGCGGAAGAAAGCCCACGATGCAGTGGTGGAGAAAGATGCAAAAATCAGTGCACAGTTTAACTGATTCATGTTATAAGAAGTCAATATAAAGGTAAGGTATCGAAATTTTTATTTTTAGGAGGACAAATGAAAAGCCAGAGCGAAAGCTATAAAGAAGCAGGTGTGGATATTACCAGCGGATACAGAGCGGTAGAGCTGATGAAGGAACATGTGTCGAAGACCATGGTATTCGGAAATACATCCCCGGTAGGAGGATTCGGAGGCTTGCTTCAGCCGGATTTGACCGGAATGGAGGAGCCGATTCTCGTAAGTGGAACAGACGGCGTGGGAACCAAGCTGAAACTGGCGTTCCTCCAGGACAAGCACGATACGGTAGGTCTGGACTGCGTGGCAATGTGCGTGAACGACATCATCTGCGTTGGCGCGAAGCCGCTGTTTTTCCTGGACTACATTGCAGTAGGCAAAAACGTTCCGGAGAAGGTGGCATCCATCGTGAAGGGCGTGGCTGAAGGCTGCATTCAGTCGGAATGCTGCCTGATTGGCGGTGAAACTGCGGAGATGCCGGGATTCTATCCGGAAGACGAATACGATTTGGCCGGATTTGCCGTTGGTATCGTGGATAGGAAGAAGGTTATCGATATCGAGAAGGTGAGCGAAGGTGATGTCATCATCGGAATCGCATCCTCCGGAATCCACTCCAACGGATACTCCCTGGTTCGGAAGGTATTCGACGTGGAGAACACCGACCTGAACAAGACCTATGAGGAGTTGGACGGAAAGACGCTGGGAGAGGTGCTGCTCACACCGACCAAGATTTACGTGAAGCCGATGCTGGCACTGTTCAAGGAAATGACACCGCATGCGGTAATGCACATCACCGGCGGCGGATTCTATGAGAACATTCCGAGAGCACTGCCGGAAGGAATGTCCGCAAAGATTTACAAAGATGAGCTGGAAATTCCGGGAATCTTCAAGCTGCTGATGAAGAAAGGAAATATTCCGGAAAGAGATATGTTCAACACCTACAACATGGGTACCGGTATGACTGTTGTAGTTCCGAAGGAAGATGCGGCGCGTGCGGTGGAAATCATCGAAGCGGCCGGAGAGCATGCAAAGGTTATCGGTGAGATTGTAAAGAGCAGCGAAGGAGTTATCATTGAATAAGCAGAAGGCAAGAATTGCTGTACTGGTTTCCGGCGGGGGAACCAACCTGCAGGCCATCATCAATCGGTGGCAGGCAGGCGATCTCCCCCACGGGGATTTGGCCCTGGTGGTATCTAACCGCAGCAAAGCCGGTGGACTGCAGCGGGCGGAGAAGGCCGGAATTCGAAACGTGTTCCTGCCAAAGGAAGACTTCGAAGCCCGCTTGATTCAGTTACTGGAAGAAGATCGTATTGACATTATCGTGCTGGCCGGCTTCCTGAAAATCCTTAGCCGGGATTTCGTGCGGAGGTATCCGGACCGGATTCTCAACGTGCATCCGTCCCTGATTCCATCCTTTTGCGGAGATGGCTTCTACGGTCTGAAGGTGCATGAAGCGGCACTGGAATACGGAGTCAAGGTTTCCGGTGCAACGGTTCACTTCGTCAACGAGGTGACCGACGGTGGTCGGATTATTGCGCAGAAGGCGGTGGAGGTGAAACCGGATGACACGCCGGAGACGCTGCAGCGCCGGATTATGGAGCAAGCCGAATGGATTCTTTTACCGGAAGCCGTGGAAACCGTGGCCCGGGAAATAGTGGAACATGAATCAGAAGGAGAATAGGATGAGAGTTGCGGTTATCGGTGGTGGCGGAAGAGAGCATGCCATCATCAAATCATTAAAGAAGAGCCCGAAGGTTTCGGAAATCTATGCACTGCCGGGAAACGGCGGAATTGCGGAGGATGCGGAATGCGTTGCAATCGGTGCCAAGGACCTGGACAAGATTACGGAGTGGTGCGTGAAGGAACACATGGATTATGTGGTGGTGGCACCGGACGATCCGCTGGTTTTGGGATTAGTGGACATGCTGAATGAGAAGGGCATTCCTTGCTTCGGACCGACGAAGGCAGCGGCAATTATCGAGGGCAGTAAGGCGTTCTCCAAGGACCTGATGAAAAAATACGGAATTCCGACGGCGGAATACGAGACGTTCGACGATATGGATAAGGCGCTGGAATACGTTCAGAATTGCCGGATTCCGGTGGTAATCAAGGCGGATGGCCTGGCGCTTGGCAAGGGCGTTATCATTGCGGAAACCCGTGAGGATGCCGTGGAAGGAATCCATACGATTATGGAAGAGCGGAAATTCGGTGCCAGCGGAGATACGGTGGTCATCGAAGAATTTTTGGAAGGACCGGAAGTGAGCGTACTTTCTTTTACCGATGGAAAGACGGTACGGCCGATGGTATCCTCCATGGATCACAAGAGAGCGCTGGACGGCGATAAGGGGCTGAACACCGGCGGAATGGGAACCATTGCACCGAACCCGTACTACACCGATGACGTGGCGGCGGAATGCATGGAGAAGATTTTCCTGCCGACCATTCGCGCCATGGAAAAAGAAGGACGGACATTCAAGGGCTGTCTCTACTTCGGGCTGATGATTACCAAGGACGGTCCGAAAGTCATTGAATACAATTCGCGGTTCGGCGATCCGGAGACACAGGTGGTGCTTCCGCTGCTGGAGGGAGACCTGTTTGAAATCATGCAGGCTACCACAGATGGGACGCTGGATCGGGTGGACTTCTCCTTTGCGGATAAGTGCGCATGCTGCCTGGTTGCGGCATCGGAAGGATATCCGGTGTCCTACGAGAAGGGGTTTGAGATTACCCTGCCGGAAAAACACGATCGTATTTTCATTGCCGGAAGCCGTCTGGAGGATGGTGTGCAGCGCACCAGCGGCGGCCGAGTGCTGGGAGTGACCGAAGTGGCGGATACTCTGCAGGAGGCGGTGGACAAGGCATATGCCACAATGAAGACCGTTCATTTTGATAATATGTACTACAGAAAAGATATTGGTGCGAAAGCATTGGATGTGAAATAGGAGGAATAATGGTTAAGGTTTTATATGTTGAGAAACGGGAAGCTTTTGCCGGAAAGGGAAGAGAACTTCTTCACGAATTCAGAGATGTGCTGATGATTCCAAATGTGGAAAGCGTGCGGGTAATCAACCGGTATCTGGTAGAGGACCTGTCCGATGATGCTTTTGTAACCGCAAAGGAATGCATTTTCTCGGAACCGCCGACGGATGACGTATACGAGGAAATGGATTTGGACGGCAAGCTGGTCATCGCTGTGGAATACCTGCCGGGACAGTTCGATCAGAGAGCCAACTCGGCGGAAGAGTGCCTGCGCTTCATCGCTCACGATGAGGCTCCGACGGTTCGCTCCGCAGTGCTGTACATTCTGGAGGGTGACCTGACCGGCGAGGATCTGACGAAGATTAAGGACTTCCTGATTAACCCGGTAGAATCCAGAGAAGCGGCACTGGAAATTCCGGAAACGCTGAAGGCCGTATATCCGGAACCGCAGCCGGTCGCAACGCTGGACGGTTTCATCGAGAAGAACGACAGTGAACTGGAAGACTTCCTGAAGTCCTATGGCTTGGCCATGGATCTGGAAGATCTGAAAATGGTACGGGATTACTTCAAGGGCGAGGACAGAAATCCAACCGTAGCGGAGATCCGCGTTATCGATACCTATTGGTCGGATCACTGCAGACATACCACATTCAATACCACCCTTCACAATGTGCAGTTCAAGGACCCGACGGTGAGCGAGACCTTCGAGGAATACATGAACACACGGAAGAATCTGAATGTCACGAAGCCGGTAACTCTGATGAACGTGGCGACCATCGCCGTGAAAGCCCTGAAGAAGGACGGTCGGCTGACCAACGTGGTAGAGTCGGAAGAAATCAATGCCTGCACCGTGGATTTCAAAGCGGAAATCGACGGAGAGGAACAGGATTGGGTACTGCTCTTTAAGAACGAGACCCATAACCACCCAACGGAAATCGAGCCGTTCGGCGGCGCAGCGACCTGCATCGGCGGTGCCATTCGTGACCCGCTGTCCGGTCGAAGCTATGTATATGCGGCAATGCGTGTGACCGGTGCGGGGGATCCGCTGACACCGGCGTCAGAAACCGTAAAGGGCAAGCTGCCGCAGCGTAAAATCGTGACCACCGCTGCCAACGGATACAGTTCCTACGGCAACCAGATCGGCCTGACCACCGGACTGGTGGATGAGATCTATCATCCGGGTTATGTGGCAAAGAGAATGGAAGTCGGCGCAGTCGTTGGTGCGGCACCGGCAGAGAATATTCGGAGAGAGCGTCCGGCCGCGGGAGATCAGATTATTCTGCTGGGCGGACGGACCGGAAGAGACGGAATCGGCGGAGCCACCGGATCTTCCAAATCTCACAGCGAAGAATCCCTGGAAAGCTGCGGTGCAGAGGTTCAGAAGGGTAACGCACCGGAAGAGCGGAAGATTCAGAGACTGTTCCGCAACCCGGCAGCAACCACGCTGATTAAGCGCTGCAACGACTTCGGTGCCGGCGGTGTATCCGTTGCCATCGGAGAGCTGGCAGACGGACTTCGCGTGACGCTGGACAACGTACCGAAGAAGTACGACGGTCTGGACGGAACCGAGCTGGCTATCAGCGAATCTCAGGAGAGAATGGCGGTTGTTGTTGCGGCCGAGGATGTGGAAACATTCAAGGAGCTGGCAATCTCCGAGAACCTTGAAGCGACCGTTGTGGCAGAAGTAACGGAAGAGCCTTCCCTGGTGATGAACTTCAAGGGACAGGAAATCGTAAACATCTCCAGAGCATTCCTGGATACCAACGGTGCGGAAAAGAAGGCCGATGCGGTCATCGAACACGCGCAGAAATTTGAGAAGAAGATTCCGGCAAAATTCTACGAAGGCATGAAGGAACTGGCGGCCGACCTGAACGTATGCTCCAAGAGAGGTTTGGCGGAGCGTTTTGACTCCACCATCGGCAGAGGTTCGGTGCTGATGCCTTACGGCGGACGCTACCAGAAGACCCCGATTCAGGCAATGGTTCACAAGATCCCGGTCATCCACAGAGATCAGGATGTGAAGACGGTCTCCATGATGGCATACGGATTCAATCCGTACATTTCTGAGAAGAGCCCGTACCACGGCGCATACCTCTCCATTGTAGAGAGTATCTGCAAGCTGATTGCAACCGGTGCCAAGTTCGAACACGTGTATCTTAGCCTTCAGGAATACTTCGAGAAGCTGGGCAGTAACGATGTGGCTTGGGGAACCGCCCTTTCGGCTGTACTGGGTGCATTCCGCGCTCAGATGGAACTGGGCGTCGGCGCTATTGGCGGTAAGGACTCCATGAGCGGAACTTTTGAAGATATTCACGTACCGCCAACCTTGATTTCTTTCGCGGTAACCACCGAGAAATTGGATCGCGTGGTATCCCCGGAATTCAAGGGCAGAGGACACAATGTTATTTTACTGGAGCCGGAAATCGGACCGGACGGTCTGCCAACCGCAGAATCCATCCTGGAGAACTTCGAAGAGCTGAACCGGCTGGTAGAGCAGGGTGCGGTTGCGGCATGCTACACGCCGGGATACGGCGGCCTGGCAGAGGCCGTGTACAAGATGTGCATCGGAAACGAAATCGGTTTCGAATTCGACCGGAAGTATGGAATGAGAGATATTTTCGGATACAAGTACGGTGCATTTGTGGTTGAACTGAACAGCGGTGTGGACGTGACCGATGATATGGAGGTTCTGGGTAAGACCTTGAATAGAGAATCCATCGTTTGCGGCGAAGGCCACATTCGTCTGGTGGAGATGAATCGGGAATACGAGTCGAAGCTGGAATCCATCTATACCTTCCACAGCGACAACGAGAAGGACATCCCGGCAGAGGTATCCTACCGCTCCAGAGACAACAGCGAGCCGAGAGTGGCCGTTGCAAAACCACATTTCCTGATTCCGGTATTCCCAGGCACGAACTGTGAATACGATTCGGCGAAGGCAGTTGAAAATGCCGGCGGCGAAGCGGAAATTTTCGTAATCAACAACCTGACCGCAGATACATTGAAGAAGTCCGTGGAGGATTTCCGGACGGCAATCGGAAGATCCCAGGCGATTTTCATCCCGGGTGGTTTCTCCGGCGCCGATGAACCGGATGGTTCCGGAAAGTTCATCACCTCCTTCTTCCGAAATGAAGGCGTGAAGGAAGAAGTGATGAAGATGCTGAATGACAGAGACGGTCTGATGATCGGAATCTGCAACGGCTTCCAGGCCCTGATTAAGCTGGGATTGCTGCCGTACGGACAAATTTCCATGCAGACGCCGGACAGCCCGACCCTGACATTTAACGATATCGGTCGTCACCAGTCCAAGCTGGTGCGCACCAAAGTATGCTCCACGAAATCTCCGTGGATGAGAAAGGCAGCGGTAGGCGACATCGTGACCGTTCCGATTTCTCACGGCGAAGGTAAGTTCGTGGCAAATGAGGATGACCTGGATGTGCTCATCAGCAATGGTCAAATCCTCACCCAGTATGTGGACCTTGACGGTAATCCAAGTATGGATATTCAGTACAATCCAAACGGATCCGTTATGGCAATTGAAGGACTCCTGTCTCCGGACGGCAGAATTTTGGGTAAGATGGGACACTCGGAAAGAATCGGAAAAGGCCTGTACCGCAACGTACCGGGTGAGTTTGATTTGAAGCTGTTCGAATCCGCAGTCGAGTACTTCAAGAAATAAATTTTTACAAAATCCGGGCAGAGATAATGTCTGAAATCCCGGGGAAAAGAGAAAAGGAGATTAACACCAATGGCTAACGAAGCAAAAAAAGAACGTATTCTTGTTCTGAACCTCGGTTCCACATCCAGCAAAATCGCTGTGTATGATGATACCGAAGAAGTATTCAAGGAAACCATTCGTCACACACAGGAAGAGATGGCACAGTTCAGCGATATTCTGGACCAGTTCTCCTTCCGTAACGAAAAAGTAAGAAATGCGCTGGAGAGCAACGGCATCGGCGTGAACACACTGACTGCAGTATGCTCCAGAGGCGGAAATATCATCGCATGCCCGCACGGTGCCATCGGTATCGATCAGGAGATGATCGATTATCTGACCAGACCGGAAGACACCGCAAAGCACGCATCCCTGCTGGGAAGCATGATTGCATTTGACTTGCACAAGGAATTCGGTATTCCGGCATGCATCTACGATGCCATCGGAACCGATGAAATGCAGCCAATCGCAAGAGTTACCGGACTTCCGGAAATCCCACGGTTCACCGTTGGACATACACTGAACACTCGTGCAATGGCCATTAAGTGTGCAGAAGAAGTACTGAAGAAGCCGTTTAATGAGTGCACCTTCATCGTTGCTCATCTGGGTGGCGGAAGCTCCATCCGTCTGTATCACAAGGGCGTAAACATCGACTGTGTGAATGATGACGAAGGAAACTTCTCTCCGGAGAGAGGCGGCGGCTGCAGCGGTAAGGAGCTGGTAAAGCTGTGCTTCAAGGAGTTCAGCGAAGGTGCCGGCGAGAAGACCGTAATGAAGAAGATCCACGGAAACGGCGGTCTGAAGGCACATCTGGGCACGACCGACGCCATCGAGGTAGAGAAGAGAATCGAAGCCGGCGACAAGTATGCAAAGGTTGTATATGATGCAATGGCATACAGAGTGGCAAAAGACATCGGCACCCTGTCCGTACCGGTTGCAGGAAAGGTTGACCGCATCATCCTTACCGGCGGTATCGCATACTCCAAGTACCTCACTTCTCAGATTGCAGAGAAGGTAGACTGGATTGCACCGGTTGAAATGATGCCGGGCGAATATGAGATGGAAGCTCTTGCCGGTGGTGCGCTGAGAGTACTCCGTGGCGAGGAAGAGCTGCAGGACTTCGCTGAAATCAAAGCATCTGCAGTAGACAGAATCCGTATCTGTGAAGGTGTAGAGCCATACACCGTGCCGGAAAATTAATTCCAAAATGAAGCGGGAAACGCGGGACCGAATGATAAATTCGGTCCCGAACCCTTGATTACGAAGAAACAGACGGGGACATCAAAATAATAAAAACGATTAGAAAAAAATAAGGGATTGTGCTTGACAGCGAACACTTTTTATTATACAATTCTAATTGTTGATGTGCTGTTGTAGCTCAGTTGGTAGAGCACTTCCTTGGTAAGGAAGAGGTTCGGCAGTTCGAGTCTGCTCAACAGCTCCAATTTTTTTAAAACAAAAATAAAAAACAATCTAGGAGGGAGATAATGGCTAAACAGAAGTACGAAAGAACCAAACCGCATATTAATATCGGTACAATTGGTCACGTTGACCACGGTAAGACTACTCTGACTGCAGCAATCACAAAGACACTGCATGCAAGATACGGTCTGGGTGCAGACGTAGCATTTGATGAAATCGACAAGGCACCGGAAGAAAAGGCAAGAGGAATCACGATTTCTTCCGCACACGTAGAGTACGAAACTCCGAACAGACACTACGCACACGTAGACTGCCCGGGACACGCCGACTACGTAAAGAACATGATCACCGGAGCTGCTCAGATGGATGGTGCTATTCTGGTAGTAGCTGCAACTGATGGTCCGATGCCTCAGACAAGAGAGCACATTCTTCTGTCCAGACAGGTAGGCGTACCTTACATCATCGTATTCCTGAACAAGTGCGATATGGTTGATGACGAGGAGCTGCTCGACCTGGTT